>NZ_BKFU01000020.1:0-51131 GCF_008980265.1 Acinetobacter sp. TUM15064
GAGAAATTTATACATGGGTCAAGTTACAAAGCCAAAAAAAGCTAAATTTTAGATTAATTGTTTTTTTTCTAAGCAGATTGATAGGCTTATCTGCATTTTTAGGCAAAAGAGAAGGCGCTGATGTTTGAAAAAGTTGATCTATAAAAAAAGCCCAAGTCATTATGCTTGGGCTTTTTAGAATCTTGGCTCTTCCACCTGGGCTCGAACCAGGGACCTGCGGATTAACAGTCCGTCGCTCTACCGACTGAGCTATGGAAGAATAGTGGCTCTCCAACCTGGGCTCGAACCAGGGACCTGCGGATTAACAGTCCGTCGCTCTACCGACTGAGCTATTGGAGAATCTGATGCGCATTTTAGGGAGGAAAGGGAAATGGGTCAAGTAAATAATATAAAGAAATGAATTGTTTGCTTTATAAATATGCGTTTAGGCATCAAAAACAAAAAACCGCTCAAAAAGAGCGGTTTTTTCAAATAAGACGAATCTTATTTTTCAACGCCAGCAGCTTGACCTGCATATTTCGCGTTTGCATAATCCCAGTTTACAAGGCTTTCAAGGAAAGTTTTGATGTAAACAGGACGTGCATTACGGAAGTCAATGTAGTAAGCATGTTCCCAAACGTCAATGGTTAACACTGCAACTTTACCGTGTGCAAGTGGAGTGTCTGCATTTGAAGTTTTAAGGATAGAAAGGTTGCCATTTACTTCGTCAGCAACTAACCAAGCCCAACCTGAACCAAATTGAGTTGTAGCAGCAGCAGCAAATTCTTCAGCGAATTTTTCGTAAGAACCGAATGCTTCATCAATTTTAGCAGCTAAAGCACCTGTTGCTTTACCACCACCGTTTTTAGCCATACAGTTCCAGTAGAATGTGTGGTTCCAAACTTGCGCTGCATTGTTGAAGATACCTGCTTTAGATGCATCGCTAGCAGAAGCTGTGATGATTTCTTCTAAAGTTTTACCTTCAAGGTCAGTACCCTTGATTAGGTTGTTTAGGTTAACAACGTAAGTATTGTGGTGTTTGTCGTGGTGGAATTCTAAAGTTTCTTTGCTGATGTGCGGAGCAAGATCTTCGTAGCCATATGGAAGTGCAGGTAAAGTAATGGTTGTCATGTTTCATTCCTTGCAAATTTGCTGGGTTTTACTTTAAGTGCATTTATTGTAAATGATTCTAGAGACAATAGGGCAGTCTTTTAATACACAAAATATGCAAAAATTTTCGCAAGGAGACATATCGGATACACAAGATGTAGTTAGAGCCTTTTGCACGAAATATGTGCATTTGAGCAGGCTCTAAGTTACTTTAATGGGTTTACTGATCTGAATAGACTGCGATCAATAACTAATCTTTAGATTGTAGAGCCATATCATAACGACGATTAACTTCATCCCAATCGACCACATTATAAAAGGCATTGATATATTCAGGACGACGGTTCTGATATTTCAGATAATAGGCATGTTCCCATACATCTAAACCGAGAATGGGGGTATGCCCCCACATAATCGGGGAGTCCTGATTTGCACTACTTTCAACAATGAGTTTGTTTGTAGGGGTCACGCTCAGCCATGCCCAGCCACTGCCAAAACGGCTAATCGCTGCTTTGGTAAATGCATCTTTAAACGCATCAAAACCATCGAGTTGCTCATCAATAGCCGTTGCCACAGCTCCTGTAGGTTGTCCACCGCCTTGTGGACTCATGACGGTCCAAAACAGTGAGTGGTTGGCATGACCACCTGCATTATTGATCACCATATTTTTAAGATCAGTAGGAACATCATTCACTTTTGCAACCAGTTCCTCTACTGAAAGTTTCTCCCATTCTGTGCCGGCAATCGCGCCATTAATGTTATTGATATAAGTTTGGTGGTGTTTACTGTGGTGAATTTCCATCGTTTTTGTATCAATATTAGGTTCGAGCGCATCGTATGCATAAGGAAGAGTGGGTAAAGAATATGCCATGTGTTTGATTCCTTTAATCATTCAAAATTGTTTATGGATGTTTTTCAAAGCAGTTTTATTATCTGCTTAAAAGTAAATGAGAATCAATATGTTTATTATTTACAATTTTATGGTATGAATTGAAATAAATTTTATGATTCATATTCGTTTGAATCTTAAGCGTATATGAAACAATGATTTTTTGAGTTGATGCTATGCTCTGATACAAGAATAAAAATATTGAAAATAGTATTTTAAATTAATGGCTTGTTTAAATTATGGTTTGGGCTGATATGGTCAGTAAAAGCTTATGGGAGAGCGGGATGAAAAGAGCTTCATCCCAGTGATTGCTTAAATCAGGTTATTTAATTCGAAATAAACATACTCAACATCAAATTGTGCTGCAAGGGCTTGACCTAATCGTTGCACGCCATAGCGCTCAGTTGCATGGTGTCCGCAAGCAAAATAATGCACATCGAGTTCTTTGGCTTCATAGAAAGTACGTTCACTGACTTCACCTGAAATATAGGCATCACAGCCTTGTTCAGCGGCTTTGACAATAAAATCTTGCGCACCACCAGTACAAAAACCGACTTTTTTGATCATGGTCTTGTCTGCAGGAAGATGGGTCACATCAAACTTTAATTTTTCAGAAATGAATTGTTTAAAGTCTTCCACAGGCATCGGTTGTTTTAAATAACCGATATTGCCAATAGGATGACGTTCAGAGGGGTCAAGCGCTTCAATCTGTTCTAGATCGAGCAAATCAGCAATCGCTGCATTGTTTCCAAGACTTGGATGGCTATCGAGTGGAAGGTGATACGCAACTAAAGAAAGATCATGCTGAATGAGACTCTTAATACGTTTACCGCGCATCCCTGTGATAGGGTAAGCTTCACCTTTCCAAAAATAGCCATGGTGCACTAGTAAGAGGTCCACATTTTCTCGAACCGCAGCATCAATCGCATCTTGTGATGCTGTCACCGCAGCTAAAATTTTACGCACTTCAGCCTTACCCTCAATCTGCAGACCATTGGGTGCATAGTCCTTAAATTCGGGAGATTTTAGGGTTTGGTCACACCATTGGATAATGTCTTTTAATTTTGCCATATCGACTTAAAAACTCATTTAAATTGATTAGATCGGAACTTATTGTTTATTGTAACTAAAGCATGACAAAACTCTTGCTTATTTTTGTGCTAGAGGTTGAATTTCGCTTTACAATAGGCATAAATTACTTAGTCATCAATGAATTAAAACATTTTAGAGGGTGAAATCGTGCGCAGGACTTTTTCCTGGTTACCTTGGGTATTACTCATTTTAGTCATTGCTGGATTTTTTGCGTGGCAGCAGTATCAAAAACCAAAAGCGCCTGTAGCTTCGGACGGTATCAAAATGCCTGCTGAAAAGGTCGAACCTTTAATTAATACGACGCGTACGGGTGGGGTGGTTTCTTATAGTGCTGCGGTGAAAGTGGCTGCGCCAGCAGTGGTGAATATTTTTACTACACAGAAAGTTAAACAACTCGATCATCCTCTACTTAATGATCCTGCATTCCGTGAGTTTTTTGGTAATCAAATTCCAGATCAGTTTAGTCAAAATAAAAATGAAAACAGTTTGGGGTCTGGAGTAATTGTTCGCCCAGATGGTTATATTTTGACAAATAACCATGTGATTGCTCAAGCAGATCAAATTGTGGTCGCACTGAATGATGGCCGCCGTGCAGTGGCAAAGGTGATTGGTACAGATCCTGATACGGATTTGGCTGTGATTAAAATAGAACTATCCGATTTGCCTGTCTTACCATTTAAGTTGAGTGGTAATGAAGTCGGTGATGTTGTATTGGCGATTGGTAATCCCTTTGGTGTGGGTCAAACAGTAACTCAGGGGATTGTGTCGGCAACTGGGCGCTCTGATTTAGGCATTAATACCTATGAAGATTTTATTCAAACCGATGCTGCGATTAACCCAGGTAACTCAGGTGGCGCGCTGATTGATGTTGCAGGGAATTTAATCGGGGTCAATACCGCAATTTTCTCGCAATCTGGTGGTTCTTTAGGCATTGGTTTTGCGATTCCTGCAAAAATTTGTCAACAGGTACTAAATTCTATTCTCAAAGATGGTCGTGTTGTTCGTGGCTGGTTAGGTATTAGCTTACTTCCTGTCGAGCAAGTGAATATTTTAGAGCCGAAAGGGCTAGGTGTGGTTGTAGCGGACGTATTGAAAAATGGCCCAGCTGCAAATGCTGGTTTAAAGAAAGGCGATAAAATTATTAAAGTAAATGAAGAGGTGATTACTTCAACTTCACATTTAATTAACTTTGTTGCGTTACAAGCTCCCAATAGCACCATTCAAATCTCGATTGAGCGTGATGGAAAACCAATGAACGTTGCTGTGGTCGTGGGGGAGAGAAAAGAGCAAAGTCAAGATTCACAGTTTATACCCTTACCTGAATAATACTGTAAACCATAAAACTAGAATGCCTCTGTACTCAGAGGCATTTTTTATGGATGCTATGAATCAATGTAATTAAAGTTGCGGGTGGGTACAGGTTCTGGGCTTAAGAATCATTTGGTTATTTAGAGTTAAGGAATCGAAGACACTTACTGACTTTTTATCTCATTGTGTATGAGTTGTCCTTAAAAAGATCGAGATGCTTTGGATACTTTCTGCAATTTATCATTAGCTCTATTGAATTTAGCTGAAATTTGAACAACTTATCATGATGATGAATCATCTTCGCCATACGGTAAGGCTAAAACTATACTTGAGCATAAACGAATCCCTTTGTGTGTCTTGAGCTACGCTACAGTTTGGTGATATTTAGGTTACATATGCCTTTTCTAAATATATTCTTCATCGAATTCAGTTTGTTAGTACAGCGGATGGTTTCCGTTATAGGCAATTATGGCTCGATTTTTAGATAGAACAGTCTCTGGAGAATTGCTATTTATGAGGTGTTTTATATAAGTGAAGTTGGAGGGTGTTTTGAATCGACAAGCCTGTTTTAGAGATACGATGCGTAAAAAAATAGCGACCGAAGTCGCTATTTTTGTATTTAAAAATTAAGCTTCTTGTTGGATACCTGCAACTAACCAGTCTTGGCTAGAACCCGCAGGTTTTACAAAATGCCAAACTTCAGTAAACGGCTGAGGTAAGCTGTTAAGATCTTCACTTACTGTACCCGTAAAACGTACACTTACTACGTATTGACCATTTTCAGTTGCAGAATCTGCAACCATCGCATTCAGGTTTGAAAATTCAGCTACATCTTGATCTTGATTTGCCATGATATCTTGATACATAGACTGATAAAGATCTGGTGTTAAATAACGCTGAATCTCAGAAATGTTACTTGCTGTATTCATAGATTGAATATGGTTAAAACGTTGACGCGCAATACGTAAGAACGCAGCGGGCTCTGTACCATCAGGAAGCTGACTGCCACTGTTGGTATATGCTGCGCCAAAAGGTGCATTGTTCTGCGGAGCAGCAGTTGAGCCACCTACGGATTGACCAAAGATGTTGGTACTGTCGTTAGATGTACGTGGTGCAGCTTGTTGGCCAAACGGTGATTGATTAGAACCACTGTTTGGCGCATAAGGATTAGCCGCTACTTTTTTTTTTGCGCCCATTTTACGGAAAATGAAGAAAGCAACAGCAGCGGCAAGTAAAATCCAAATCCAACTTGGAATGCCACCTTTTTCTTCCTGTGCTTGCGCTTGAGAAGCAGAATTGTCATCTGCCAATGCATTTGCAGCAACAGCACCAATTGCAGCACCCGCTACACCTGCTGCAACCATACCCCCTACGCCTGGGCCAGATTTAGCTGGAGCCGTTGCAGGCGCAGTAGGTTGTTGAGCTGGAGTTGCTTGACGAGGTTGTTGATAAGACTGAGTTGGTGCAGCTTGACGGCTCATGCCGTGGCTTTTACCACCACCTGCACGTTTAGCTTCTGCAGCTAAAGGTGCAACTAAAAGAGCCGCTGTTAATAAACCAGCAATCAAGCCACGCTGTCGAACTTCCATCAAATTTTCCTACTCTATAAAAAATAAATATTGACTCTACCTTTATGCAGTCTTTTATACTAAATTTCAATAAAAAACGTGTATATTTTAGTTGAGTTCATCACTTAAGCTCATTGCTTCGGTTAAAGCTTCATGTAAGCGTGCAACTGAAATGACGGTAACACCTGCAATATCTTTTTGTGGTGCATTACCACGAGGCAGAATAATGTACTTAAATCCATGTTTAATGGCTTCTTTTAAACGTTCTTGACCATTAGGAACAGGGCGAATTTCACCTGAGAGTCCGACTTCACCAAAAACAGCTAACTGTTGTGGCAAGGCTTTCGCTCGAAGACTAGAGGCACAGGCCAATAAGACGGCTAAATCAGAGCCTGTTTCGGTGATCTTTAACCCTCCAACCACGTTCACGTAAACATCTTGTCCAGATGTTTGCACGCCACCATGACGATGCATGACTGCCAAAAGCATATTTAAACGGTTTTGTTCTAAGCCTAAAGCGACCCGACGTGGTTGACCATGCGCATCATCCACCAAAGCTTGCACTTCGACCAAGAGTGGGCGAGTACCTTCACGGCTAATCATCACGATTGAACCGGGAATCGCCTCATCATAACGGCTTAAAAAAATTGCCGATGGATTCGCTACTTCTCTTAAGCCTTTATCTGTCATGCCAAAAACACCGAGTTCATTGACTGCGCCAAAACGGTTTTTAACAGCACGAATCATTCGGTAACGTGAGTCGGATTGACCTTCAAAATACAACACGCAGTCCACCATATGCTCAAGTACACGGGGCCCTGCCAGTGAACCTTCTTTGGTGACGTGTCCCACAATAAACAGTGCGGTTCCACTATTTTTAGCAAAACGTGTCAGTAAGGCTGCAGATTCACGAATTTGAGATACACCGCCTGGTGCAGATTGGAGTGTCTCGGTATACAGTGTTTGGATCGAATCCAAAATAGCCACAGCAGGGCGTTCATGTGCAAGCACTTCACAAATACGCTCAACACAGGTTTCTGCCATAACTTTGAGTTTATCTGTTGGTAGGTCGAGGCGGCTTGCACGTAAAGCAACTTGAGAGAGTGATTCTTCACCAGTGACATACAAGGCTGCGCTATTGGCTGCCGCCATATGGGTTGCTGTTTGCAGTAAAATGGTCGATTTACCAATACCAGGATCCCCCCCGATTAGGACGACAGAACCTGTAACTAAGCCCCCCCCTAACACCCGATCAAATTCGCCTATCCCTGTTGCTAGGCGTGTTTCATGCGAAACTGAAATTTGGTTTAATGTGGTAATTGCTGCGGCTTGACCTGCATACCCCCCGCCCATTTTAGGTTGTGCGCGATGGCTGATAGCAGGGGCAATACTGACTTCATTTAAGCTGTTCCATTCACCACACTCTGAACATTGGCCTGCCCATTTTGGGTGATCTGCGCCACATTGTTCGCAACGATATACACTTTTTACTTTTGCCATGCTCGATTGGGTGCACTATTTTAAGATTAGACTACTTCACAGCATACAGAGGATTGGATTTGAAATGAATGCTCAAAATCAAAAAGCCACCCGAAGGTGGCTTTGATATACAGACTTGCAAAGGAATTTTCAAAGAGACTTAATACAACTCACCTGATTTTCGTTTTTCGATAAAATCACGTGACTCTTTCACAATGACTGTTGAGAGTAATAGCAAAGCAATTAAGTTTGGAACGGCCATTAAACCATTAAAGGTGTCTGCAAATAACCATACGAGATCAAGAGATGCAACGCAGCCAATGAAAACGGATGCGATGTAAATAATGCGGTACAAGAGGACATACTTTTCGCCCAGTAAATAAGTACAGCATTTTTCACCGTAGTAGCACCAACCTAAAATGGTCGAATAAGCAAAGAACACAATACCAAAAGTCACGATCCAACCACCGACTCCAGGAAGTAACTTATCGAAAACATGGGTTGTTAAAACTGCGCCTGTTTCGCCTCCAAAGCTATTGCCAGCCATGATAAAGCCCATGACCAATACAATCCCCGTAATACTACAAACAATAATAGTGTCAATGAAGGTGCCTGTCATAGAGACCAAACCTTGACGTGCAGGGTGATCTGTTTTTGCAGCAGCGGCGGCAATTGGTGCCGAGCCCATACCTGCTTCATTTGAGAAGACGCCACGTGCAACACCATAACGAATCACCGCACCAATCGCACCACCCGCTACTGCTTCACCAGTAAAGGCATCCCGGAAAATTAGCTCAAGTGCAGGCATAACCAATTCAAGATGGTTAAAGATAATGATCAGACCGCCGAGGACATAGCCGATAGCCATGATGGGAACAATGAAAGAAGCTGCTTTAGAAATAGACTTAATTCCACCCAAAATCACTAAGGCAGAAAATACAGTAATGACGATGCCTGTGATCCATGTTGCAACTCCTGTGCTGTTTTCTATAGCTAGGGCAACGGTGTTGGACTGTACGGAACTACCAATACCAAATGAAGCCAACGTGCCAAAAAGGGCGAAAATTAGTGCCAACCATTTCCATTTTAAGCCACGTTCAATGTAGTACATTGGGCCACCCGACATTTCGCCTTTTTCATTTTTGATGCGGTATTTTACGGCCAGTACACCTTCACCATATTTGGTGGCCATACCGAACAGCGCAGTCATCCACATCCAAAACACAGCCCCTGGACCACCTAAAACACAGGCTGTTGCCACACCTGCAATATTACCTGTACCAATAGTCGCTGATAGCGCGGTCATCAATGACGCAAAATGAGAAATGTCTCCTGCATGTGATTTGGCATCCTCGTGTTTTCCAAAAACTTGTTTAAATGCCAAAGGCAACATGCGAATTTGCCAAAAAAATAAACGTAGGGTGAGAAATATACCTGTCCCAACAATGAGGACCAGCATGTAGGGCCCCCAGACCCAGCCACTGATCATTTCCATAAATGTTTGTAAATTTTCTGTATTCATTTTTCTTTTGATCCTCTATGTTTTAAAACTTGAAATTTCTATAAAAAATTTGAGTTTTATTAAGCAATTGATATGCCATAGTCATGCATCCTGCACGATTTCTTGTCTTTTTTAGTCTTGGTCTATTTGTTGCATGGAATTTATTTTTTGACAAGCATTTTGAGATTTTTTTCTGAACAGCCTTTGGAGCATGATTTATTCCAAGGGAAATATAAGAAAAATTAATTAACTTTTCAAAATATGTTGAAAAAATAGATTAATGCAATTTTGTTTTTATTTTTGTGTTTTTTTCGGGTAATTTTGGCGGTTGGATATATAAGATGACATCAAGAATGAGTTTAGAAAATACAGAATCGACCTCTGAACAAGGCGATTTAAAACGGAGTTTGTCCAATAGGCATTTACAATTAATTGCGATTGGCGGTGCAATTGGTACAGGTCTCTTTATGGGGTCGGGGAAGACCATTAGCCTTGCTGGGCCGTCTATTCTCATCATCTACATGATTATTGGTTTTATGGTGTTTTTGGTCATGCGTGCGCTTGGCGAATTATTGCTATCGAACTTGAAATATAAGTCATTTATTGACTTTTCAACGGATTTGATTGGGCCGTGGGCAGGTTATTTTGTCGGTTGGACATACTGGTTATGTTGGATCACCATTGGTATTGCTGACTTATCAGCCATTATTTATTACCTGCAGTTCTTTAATGGAGGCTTGCCTTTCACTCCGGGTGAAGGGGTGATGATCAGTATTGCCGCCATAGTCTTTATCATGGGTTTAAACCTGGTGACGGTGAAGTTGTTTGGTGAGCTTGAGTTTTGGTTTGCACTGATCAAAATTATTGCAATTGTTGTGCTCATCGCTGTGGGTTTGTGGATGATCTTCACAGGGTTTACCTCAACAGCAGGTCAGGTCGCATCCTTTACGCATCTTTGGTCACATGGTGGAATTTTCCCTACAGGCGTGACAGGCTTCCTTGCTGGTTTCCAAATCGCTATTTTTGCCTTTGTTGGGGTAGAATTGGTAGGTACGACTGCTGCTGAAACCAAAGATCCTGAAAAGAATTTGCCTAAAGCAGTCAACTCGATTCCAATCCGTATCATCATTTTCTATGTGTTGGCTTTAGTGATTGTGATGTCTGTGACGCCATGGAACACAATTGACCCTACAGTTTCGCCCTTTGTGAACTTGTTTAGCCAAGCGGGGATTGCTGCTGCTGCCATCATCATGAATTTGGTGGTGCTGTCTTCTGTGATGTCATCCATGAACAGTGGCGTGTTTTCAACTTCGCGCATGTTGTTTGGTTTGTCACGTGAAGAGCAAGGTCCAAAAGCATTTGGTCATTTAAACAAACGTGCTGTTCCTGCCAATGCACTGTATTTTTCTGCAGTGTGTTTGTTGTTGGGCGCAGCGCTTCAATATTTTGTTCCAAATACAGTTGAAGCCTTTACTTTGGCAACCACACTTTCGACGATTTTGTTTATCTGTGTTTGGATTATGATTATCTGGAGCTACATTGTTTACTATAAAACTCGTCCAGAATTACATGCAAAATCAACCTTTAAACTACCAGGCGGTTTATTTACCTGTTGGTTTGTGATTATTTTCTTCATTGGTGTGATTTATGTGCTGTCTTTAGAAGCCGACACCATGAAAGCTTTAATGGTGAGCCCAATTTGGTTCATTATTTTAATTATTGGTTATTTTGGTTTTTACAAACCGAAAAATAAATAATCACTGTGATTGAGAAAAACACCAGTCTTTAACTGGTGTTTTTTTTTCACACACTATAATCTTTAGCGCTTAGTGGTTTGGTCATGTCTCTTGATCAGGTTATACTTCTTCAAAATATTAAATAGGTGGTCAGATGCGTTCTGTCATTTGCTGCATCAGTGTCTTGGTGATGAGTACTGCATTCATTGGTTGTGGTCAATCTGGTGCATTACATATGCCAAATGATCCAAACTACGACAAACGGGCAAAATATTTGCTTTATAAAGATGCCGCTGAAAAACCAGTTGCACAAAAGGAAGACTCAACATCCGTTAAGCAAGAGTTTGCTGCACCTTTAGTTGAAACCAATCAACCTTAATCCCTTAAACGCTTCATAGAAAGGATACATTCATGAGTTTTACCCGCAATCATGGGGTTTTGCAGGCCGAGCAATGCTCACTGCAACAGCTTGCGCAGCAATTTGGTACGCCACTGTATGTTTATTCAAAGGCCACTTTTGAAAAGCATTACACAGAAATGGATCGTGCTTTTGATTTTATTGATCATCAAATTTGCTTTGCGGTCAAGTCGAACTCAAACATTGCAGTATTGAATGTTCTTGCGAAGCTGGGTGCTGGTTTTGACATTGTGACGGGTGGGGAACTGGCTCGAGTGCTAAAAGCTGGTGGTGATGCTTCTAAAATCGTATTTTCGGGTTTAGGTAAAACTGAAGCAGACGTTCAAAAAGCCTTAGAAGTGGGTATTGCATGCTTCAATGTCGAGTCTTATGCAGAGTTGGATCGGATTCAAAAAGTTGCAGCCAAGCTCGGCAAAAAAGCACCGATTTCACTGCGCGTCAATCCAGATGTAGATGCGAAAACGCATCCTTATATTTCAACAGGCTTGAAAGAAAATAAATTTGGGATTCCGTCTGATGCGGTCTTTGAAACCTATGCCTATGCTGCAACCCTACCGAATTTAGAGATTATTGGGATTGACTGCCATATTGGTTCACAGTTGACTGAGACACAACCTTTTGTTGATGCCTTAGATCGTATGATTTTGATGATCAATCAACTGAAAGCGATGGACATTCAGTTGAAACATATCGACATTGGTGGTGGTTTAGGCGTGACTTATAAAGATGAAGTCCCACCAACTGTGTTTGAATATGCCAATGCAATGAAGCCTGCTTTAGAAAAATTAGGTTTGAAAGTGTATATGGAGCCAGGACGTAGTATTTCTGCAAATGCAGGTGTGTTACTGACCAAAGTTGATTTATTGAAGCCGACTGTGCATCGTAACTTTGCCATTATTGATGCCGCTATGAATGACTTGATTCGTCCTGCGTTGTATGAGGCGTGGATGGATATTCAGCCCGTTACACCTCGTTCGGATGTTGAGGAACAAGCGTGGGATGTGGTTGGGGCGATTTGTGAAACGGGTGACTTCTTAGGTAAAGAGCGCATGCTTGCACTGAAAGAAAATGACCTGCTTGCTGTATTGGGTGCTGGAGCCTATGGTTTTGCCATGAGCTCAAACTATAACAGTCGTGGCAGAGCTGCTGAGGTGATGGTGGATGGTGATCAAGCGCATTTGATTCGTGAGCGTGAAACCATTGAGTCACTTTGGGATAAAGAACGTTTATTGCCTGAAGGATAATGCAGATGTTTTTAGAATTTACCAAAATGCATGGTCTAGGCAATGACTTTATGGTGGTTGACCTCATTAGCCAAAGAGCTTTTTTGGATACGGTAACGATTCAACGTTTGGCTGACCGTCATTTTGGCATCGGGTTTGATCAGCTTTTGATTGTTGAGCCACCTGACTTACCCAATGTTGACTTCAAATATCGTATTTTTAATGCCGATGGTTCTGAAGTTGAACAGTGTGGTAACGGGGTTCGCTGTTTTGCCCGCTTTGTGCATGAGCGTCAATTGACCACGAAAACCAAGATTAAAGTACAAACCAAAGCAGGAATTGTGGAACCTGAACTCGGCCAAAATGGCTGGGTGCGGGTGAACATGGGCTATCCAAAATTTTTGCCGCAGGAAATTCCATTTATTGCGGATGCGCCTGAAGCTTTGTATGACATTGCTTTGGCAAATGATGAACAGCTTACAATTGATGTGGTCAACATGGGTAATCCGCATGCAGTCACTATTGTTCCTGATGTGATTAGAGCTGATGTTGCAAGGATTGGTCCTCAGGTGGAGTCACATGAGCGTTTTCCACAACGTGTCAATGCTGGTTTTATGCAGATTATTGATGAAAAACATGCGCGTTTGCGTGTGTTCGAGCGTGGTGTAGGCGAAACACTTGCATGTGGTACAGGGGCATGCGCCGCTGCAGTTTCTGGTATGCGCCGTGGCTTACTGGCACCATCAGTTGAGATCGAGCTAGCTGGTGGTAAGTTACATATCGAATGGCGTGACGGTGATGTGGTTTGGATGACAGGTCCAACCGCAAATGTCTACGAAGGACGTATTGATCTGAGTTATTACCAAAACTAATTGAGACTCACATAAGAAGCACTGATTCGTCAGTGCTTTTTTTATGCAAAATGAAAGACACATCTAAAAAGCTTAGACAGTGTTACTATGCAAAATATAAGCATTCTTTATTTGACTGAACAATAGAGGCGATTTGTGACCTTTGAGCCCATGCAACTGCTCGCGATGTGGTTAAAACAACGAGAAATACAAAACCAGTCTGCGCATACTTTGCAGGCTTATGAGCGTGATGTGTCTGATTTTTTACTGTTCTGTGAGCAGAAAAAACTTCAACTTAATGATGTTGAAGCAACCGATTTGCGTGAATATGTGGCACAAAAAGTTGAACATCAACAACTTAGTTCTAGCAGTTTACAGCGGATGTTGTCTGCGATTCGTCAATTTATGAAATGGGCTGAGCAAGGGCAATATTTGGCTTTTAATCCTAGCGATGACTTTCAGCTTAAACGTAAACCACGTCCTTTACCGGGCTTGGTCGATATTGAAACCATCAATCAAATTTTGGATCAGGCTTTACCTGAAAAAGAAGTCGAACAGCAAATGTGGTACCGCGACAAAGCATTGCTTGAGTTGCTCTATGCCAGTGGATTACGCCTAGCAGAAGTACAAGGCTTAAGAATTAAAGATATTGATTTCAATCGACAGTTACTACGTATTACAGGTAAAGGGAATAAAACTAGAGTAGTGCCATTTGGTTCTAAAGCCAAAGAGGCAGTGATGAAATGGCTAAGCATTTATCCACTGTGGAATGGGGACTTTGTTCCTGATGCACAAGTTTTTATTACACAAAAGGGCAATCCTTTGGGGATGCGCCAGATTGAAAATCGGGTCAAGTTTCAAGCACAGCGTGCAGGGGTAAATATTGATCTGCATCCGCACTTACTCAGGCACTGTTTTGCCAGTCACATGCTGTCAAATAGTGGTGACTTACGCGCGGTGCAGGAAATGTTAGGGCATAGTAATTTAAGTACTACACAAATTTATACGCATGTTGATTTTGACCGCCTAGCGCAGGTGTATGACCAGACGCATCCCAGAGCACAGCAGAAATCTAAAAATTAGTGCATTGGTTTTTTAAAAATACAGTCACAAAAGTTTGGTAATATTTCGTTGAATGTTTTCAGCCAAAAGTTGATTTAAGTGAGCTAAGAATAAAGTGGATACAAAAAAAGCAGAATATTAATAAAAAATTCGGCATTATTTTTGCTTTGTAATCATTGAAATAAACCCATTTGGTGACTGCGCTTAACTCGAAAAAACACTATTATGAACTTTTGTAGAATAATCATTTAGCAAAAATTAGAGTATAAACTTAAAAATAGGATTGGCTTGTTGTTCCCTGTTCAGAAAAATGGTGACTTTAAGCTTATATTGAAAATGACAAGTGTGAATATAGGTCAGTAGATGATTTCAGATATACAAGCAAAGTATGATCAACTTAGTTCAGCGCAAAAAGATATTTTTGCGGGTTATGGACTACGTCAAGTTAAACACTTTGTTGAAATTAGTTTAGCCAATATTGAGCCAGTACTGCCTGAAAATGCATTTGTTCAAGGGGTTAATGCTGCGGGTAAAGTTCAGGCGTTCAATCCAGAAACTGGACAATATTATCTTTGGATTTCTGACTTACAGTGGCAAGCAACAACTCAGCCATCAAATAGCATTGATTTGAAAGAGGACTTTCTTGAAGTCTGGAAAATTTTTAATCTTGAACAATATGAATTGATTGATTTAAGTCATATTCATCGTGATTTTTTAGAAAGTCAGTTGGCTTAATGCTATAGAGTGTATGCTCAAATAGCGGGCTGTTTTGATCGAGTTTTGGATGATTAAAATAGCCACGATGTTGCATGGCCAGACGTTTCATCATGGCTTCAGAAGCTATGTCCTGAACTGCGGTAAAGGCAACGATTTCATTTAATTTTAAAATAGAAAAAGCAAAAAATAAGCAAGCCTGTGCCGCTTCAGTTGCATAACCTTGATGCCAAAACTTTGGATCAAATCGTCAACTGATTTTAATACAAGGTGAAAAATCAAAGCGTTCAGGTTGAATATGTAAACCTGTATATCCAATAAACTTTCGCTTGTACTTCAATTCAACCGCTCAAAAGCCCAACCATTTTGATTGATGAATTGTTGAAATGTTGGCGCAAGGGCATCGTTTTCTGTTTGCGTGAGCGGACTTGGAAAATAACCTATCACTTGGGCATCGGCATTTAACTTTGCAAACGCATCAAAATCATTTGCATGCCATGATCTTCAGCGTAAACGCTGAGTTTCAATGCTAAAAGGTTTTGACCTGGTCATCAAATTTCATCAAGCGGGAGTTGAAAACTTTGCTTAATAATTTGGCTAGGCAGGTCTGTTTTGACACTGGTAATGCCATTCTTTTTAGTTAAATGTGTCGATTGAAACTTGCGATAGCTTTCTAAATCAGGTACCACGACTTTCAGCATTGCATCGCATTCTCCTAAAATAATGTAGCATTCCATAACTTGAGGGAGTTCTTTCATTGCCTCAATAAAAGTATCAATGGTTTCCGCATCCTGTCCCACCAACCAAATACGTGAAAACAGAATCAATTGCAGACCAATTTTTTGCGGGTCGACCACAGTTGTATAGTTTTGAATGACACCTGCTTCTTCTAAAAGTTTGACACGTCTTAAACACGACGAGGGTGAAAGGCCAATTTCACGGGCTAGGTCATTATTTTGAATACGGCCATTGTCTTGCAAATAGCGAATGATATTTTTATCAATACGATCAAGTTTTATACGCACAGACTTTGGTGATTGTTTCATATCTTAGAATATAATTTGAAAAATACGTTTTATTATAGAATAAATTGAAAGCCAATTTTGTAATATTTCGCACATACTAATTTTCACTTTCTAAAACATGAAAGGGGAAAGGAAATGTCTGTATATGTACTCTTTGCACTCACAGTGCTACCGCTGATTTTTACACCTGGGCCAGATATGTTATTTATTCTGTCTCAAGTCATGGGCAAAGATGCAAAAGCAGGCATGATGGCAACAGTTGGTGTGTGTACAGGCTACTTACTCCATTCCATTTTAGTGGCTTTGGGTATTGCAGCCATTATTGTATCGTTTCCTGTTTTGTTTGAAACTATTCGTTGGTTAGGAATTGGCTATTTATTGTATTTGGCCTTTGGTTTATTAAAGTCAGTGTTTAGTAGCAAAAAACTGCAACTGGAACGTCAAGTGGAACGTACTCCAATCAAAAAAGGCTTTTTTACCGCGCTATTAAACCCTAAGGGAATGTTGATTTACTTTGCAATTTTACCGCAATTTATAGATAAGTCAGGTGATACAGTTAGCCAAGGCCTGATCCTTTCTTTGCTGTTTATTGCTATGATTTTTGTGGTGTACTGTAGTTTGAGCTTTGTTTTTGCAAAAATCACACAGAAGTCTCAAATAGATGCGCGTAAACAAAAATGGATTGATGGCACTTCTGGAAGTTTGTTGGCTTTGGCTGCAACATGGCTCATTGTGAACTAAGCTGAGATCAACAGCATGTCTGAATGACATGCTTTTTTTTAATTGCGCTTTCAATAAAGCGTCATAAATAGCTTATATGATGTGATGTGGAAATGCAGGGAGTATGACTTTAATTTACTCGAAAGCATTTCTATCTTAAATGACAAATTTCAACACCAAGACAAAGATGTGAACAGACAGTCAATAACTCGTAGTTGAAGCAAATTCGCAGAAAAGAAATCAGATCTGCCAATAATACAAATCAAATAAAAACATAATAAAAATCAATCCTTAATATATGTATGATTTTGTGCAAATAAACTGCGTATAAAAAAGTATGAACGCGACGTTCAGCTAAAATTACGCATTTTTACAGCTCTTTGATGAATTGTGACTTGACCGAAATGCCGTACACATTGCAAGATAGGGCACCTAAAAAAATTTAAGTGAAGAGTTAAACTAACTTTTCTCAACATTTACATTTGCTAAAACAGCCGAGGATTACATGAAGGCTCTTGTTGCTGTAAAACGTGTGGTTGATGCCAACGTTAAAGTTCGCGTTAAGCCGGACAACAGTGGTGTTGACTTAACAAACGTTAAAATGTCAATTAACCCATTCTGTGAAATCGCAGTGGAAGAAGCGGTTCGCTTAAAAGAAAAAGGAACTGTTTCAGAAATCGTTGTTGTTTCTATTGGTCCTAAAGAAGCGCAAGAACAGATTCGTTCTGCAATGGCGCTTGGTGCTGACCGTGGTATCTTGGTTGAAGCTGATGACAGCCAACTGGGTGCTTTAGAAATTGCGAAAGTGTTGAAAGGCGTTGTTGACGCTGAACAACCTCAGTTGATTCTTCTTGGTAAGCAAGCAATTGATGATGACTCTAACCAAGTTGGTCAAATGCTTGGCGCACTTCTAGGTGCAGGTCAAGGTACTTTTGCTTCTGAAGTTAAAGTTGATGGCGATAAAGTACAAGTAACGCGTGAAATCGACGGTGGTTTACAAACTGTTGAGCTTGCACTTCCAGCAATCATCACGACTGACTTACGTTTGAACGAGCCACGCTATGCTGCTCTTCCAAACATCATGAAAGCGCGTAAAAAACCGCTTGATACAAAGTCGCCTGCTGATTTTGGTGTTACGACAACAACTAAACTGAAAACAGTTAAAGTTGAAGCACCTGCTGAACGTAAAGCTGGTGTACAAGTGAAGTCTGTAGACGAGCTTGTAGAAAAACTAAAAAATGAAGCGAAAGTGATCTAATACAGAAGGATAAAATCATGAGTATTTTAGTTATCGCTGAGCACGACAACAAAGCACTAAATGGTGCAACTTTAAACGTTGTTGCTGCAGCTCAAAAAATCGGTGGTGATATCACTGTATTAGTTGCAGGTTCTGGCGCACAAGCAGTTGCTGATGCTGCTGCAAAAGTTGCGGGTGTAAGCAAAGTATTACTTGCTGACAATGCAGTTTATGCAAACCAATTGGCTGAAAACGTTGCTGCTTTGGTTGCAGACATTGCGAAAGGCGGTTACAAACACGTATTGGCTGCATCAACTACAACAGGTAAGAATATTCTTCCACGTGTAGCTGCACTTCTTGACGTAAGCATGATCACAGACATCATCGCTGTTGAATCTGCAAACACGTTCAAACGTCCAATCTACGCAGGTAATGCGATTGCAACAGTTCAGTCTGATGAAGCAATCATTGTTGGTACTGTACGTGGTACAGCATTTGACCCTGTCGCTGCTGAAGGTGGTTCTGCTGCGGTTGAAGCTGTAAGTGATGCAAAAGATGCAGCTATCTCTAAGTTTGTTGCTGAAGAGATCGTGAAATCTGAACGCCCAGAATTAACTGCTGCGCGTATCGTGGTTTCAGGTGGTCGTGGTGTGGGTTCAGGTGAGAACTACCATACTGTTCTTGATCCATTGGCTGACAAATTGGGTGCTGCTCAAGGTGCGTCACGTGCTGCGGTTGACGCTGGTTTCGTTCCAAACGACATGCAAGTGGGTCAAACAGGTAAAATCGTTGCACCTGATCTGTATATCGCTGTAGGTATTTCTGGTGCGATTCAGCACTTGGCAGGTATGAAAGATTCTAAAGTGATCGTTGCGATCAACAAAGATGAAGAAGCACCAATCAATGCAGTAGCAGATTACTGGTTGGTAGGTGATTTGAATACCGTTGTTCCTGAGTTAGTTTCTAAAATCTAATCACGAATAACCGTTTCAAAGAAGTGCCCCTGTGTAGGCAGTTAAAATAAAATTTAACTGCATTCACAGGGGCATTTTCTATTTGTCATTTTATGGATTGAGTTGTATTTTTTCAGGTGAAAAGACCTGATGTTCCTCATTTAAGTTTGTCGTTTTAAACCATTGTATTCTGTAAAATGTGATCAAAATTAAGAATTCTTTAAGATTGGTGTGTTAGCTCATTTTTGTATTTGTGATATTATTTGCCATCTATTTTTAAGCTTAACTTATACAAAAACTCTTTTGTTAAGTTGGGGGTCACTGTTTTGCTCATTGATACTCGGGTGTCTTGGCCTGTTCTGATCATCACTCTTTTGTGTTTACTTTTTCCCTTTCTCGCAGACTTTCAGTTTCCACTCATTGGTGGTGCTGTTGTTCGTGCTGTAGAAAATATTCAGGCTATACTCTTGTTGACGTTTGCAGCAATTAGTTATTTCTATATGCAACCGATGAAACTGCCTGAGACTAAAAAATACTTTTGGCTATGGTCTGTGCTGTGGTGGTTACTTTTATTCGGTCGTAGTATTAGTTGGGGGCGTGATTACTTTCCAGATGTGCCTAAAATGTATTTTCGAGGTATCTCGATTATTCTAATCGGCTCTGTTGTGTTTATGTTGTTTGCAAAGCCGTTACGAAAAGAGATTGCGTTTAAAATGAAGCATGTGGCTATTCCAGCATGGGCTATGTTAATGACTCTAATGGGGCTAATTATTTCAGATGGGATTGAGCATAGTCGTATTTATGGTGGGATCTTCTTACATTATGTTGCTTATAAAGACCTCATGGAAGAGCTGTATGAGTTTCCTTTGATTATTGGTCTATTTATGATGGCTTTCAATATTATGCAGCAAGATAAGCAAGTATTAAAATAATAGCTTTTATCAACATGTATGATCTAAAGCCCTCAAAAATGAGGGCTTTTTTACTTTTTATATGATGCCAAAAGACAATAGAGGTAAGCGTGAAAATGAGATCCTATACATGTGTAAAAAATAACCCCTAAATTAAAGAAAATTAACGAGATTAACGACGACTAAGCGACACAAAAATCAGAGTATTTATGCTATAATTTACGGCTATATTTTAGTTTTTAGTTCAGTCTTTTGAATTAATAATTTTGCAAGTTTTACGACATATAAATGCAAGCGGCTTTACGTTTGTAGAATAAGGAGTATGCATGAGCGTATCGGAAATCAGACCGATTGCGATTGAGGATGAACTCAAGAACTCGTATCTTGACTATGCAATGAGCGTGATTGTTTCTCGTGCTTTGCCCGATGTTCGAGATGGTCTAAAGCCTGTTCATCGTCGTGTGCTTTATGCAATGCACGAATTGGGCAATGACTACAACAAAGCTTATAAAAAGTCTGCCCGTGTGGTTGGTGATGTAATCGGTAAATATCACCCGCATGGTGATTCTGCTGTGTATGAAACCATCGTTCGTATGGCTCAAGACTTTAGCTTGCGTTATCAATTAGTTGATGGTCAGGGGAACTTTGGTTCGGTCGATGGTGATAGCGCAGCTGCGATGCGTTATACCGAAGTGCGTATGCGGAAGTTGACTCATGAAATCTTGGCCGATCTTGAAAAAGATACGGTGGATTGGGAAGACAACTACGACGGTTCTGAGCGTATTCCTCAAGTCATGCCGACGCGTATTCCAAATTTATTAATTAATGGGACGACAGGTATTGCTGTGGGTATGGCGACCAATATGGCGCCACACAACATGACTGAAGTGGTGAACGCTTGTTTGGCTTATGCTGAAAACCCAAATATTTCAATCGAAGGGTTGATGGAATATATTTCGGGCCCAGATTTTCCTACAGGTGGCATTATTTACGGTAAAGCGGGTATTGTAGATGCTTACCGTACGGGTAAAGGTCGTTTGCACATTCGTGGTAAATACCATTTTGAGGAAGACCCAAAAACAGGTCGTACCACGATCGTGTTTACCGAGATTCCGTATCAAGTCAACAAAGCGAAAACCATTGAGCGTATTGCTGAACTGGTAAAAGAGAAAAAACTTGAAGGTATTTCAGAGCTACGTGACGAATCTGATAAAGAGGGTATGCGTATTGCCATTGACTTGAAGCGTGGTGAAAACGCTGAGGTTGTGGTGAATAATCTGTTCCAAAATACACAGCTTGAAAACTCATTCAGCATTAACATGGTCTGCCTAGATAATGGTCAGCCAAAGTTAATGAATTTGAAAGACATTGTTGCGGCATTTATTCGTCACCGCCAAGAAGTGGTGACACGTCGTACGATGTATGAGTTACGCAAAGCACGTGAACGTGGTCATATCTTAGAAGGTTTGACTGTTGCACTTGCAAATATTGATGCAATCATCGAAACTATCAAGACATCAGCAAATCCATCTGAAGCACGTGAGCGTTTGCAAGCAGGTGAATGGGCAGCAGGCAATGTAATTGCATTGCTTGAAAAAGCAGGTTCAGTTTCTGTACGTCCAGATGAAATTGAAGGTGAGGATCCAAGTCGTCCGTTTGGTTTGGACGGCCAGATTTATCGTTTGTCACCTGCACAAGTGGGTGCGATTCTTGAACTTCGTTTACACCGTTTAACTGGTTTGGAACAAGACAAGTTACAAGCTGAATATACTGAAATTTTAGGTCAGATTGCTGAACTTACAGCGATTCTCAATGACTTTAATTTATTGATGGGCGTGATTAAAGAAGAGTTAGCTTTAATTTTGCAACAATATGGCGATGCGCGTCGTACCGCAATTGTTGAGTCGCGTATTGACTTCTCTCGTGAAGATTTAATCCCTGAGGAACAAGTCGTATTGACTGTTTCTAAAACAGGTTATGCAAAAACTCAACCGCTGTCAGATTATGCTGCGCAGCGTCGTGGTGGTCGTGGTAAGTCTGCGACATCAATGAAAGAAGATGATTACATTCAACACCTGATTGTGACATCGAACCACGCAACTGTGCTGTGTTTCACCGATGTAGGTAAAGTTTACCGTCTGAAAGTGTTTGAGGTGCCACAAGCGTCACGTGGTTCAAAAGGTCGCCCAATGGTGAACTTACTTCCATTGGATGCAGATGAAACGATTACAGCGATTCTTCCTGTGATTGATGCACCGAAGAAATTTAAAGAGCGCTTAGCTGACTTTAAAAACTTTGTTCGTAGCAATGTGGCGACATTACGTGAAAACAGTGTTTTTGAAGCGCACTATGAAGCACTGAAAGCGTCATTTGATGAATTGGCAGAAGATGCGGATGAACTATCTGATGCACTGCGTAAGCAATTGAAAGAGTTAGGTGTTGAGCTTTCAACATCGGATTTGGACAATGAAACGTTGGTGGAATTTGCTGATCTAGCAGAGAAAATGCGTAAGAATTTCTTTGTATTTATGGCAACGGCATCTGGTACAGTAAAACGTGTTGAACTTGAACAGTTTAGTAATGTTCGTTCAAATGGTTTACGCGCAATAGAGCTCAATGAAGAAGATACTTTAATTGGTGTAGCTATTACCGATGGCGAGCAACAAATCATGTTGTTCTCGAACGAAGGTAAAGCTATCCGTTTTGCTGAAACTGATGTTCGTGCAATGGGGCGTTCTGCTAAAGGTGTCCGTGGTATGCGAGTGACCATTGGTTCTGCTCAAGCGGATGAAGTGGAAGAGTCTGATTCGGAAGAAGATGATTCAGATGCAAACTTTATTAGTCGTATTGTTTCATTAGTGGTTGTGCCTGAAACTGGAGAAGTTTTATGTGCTTCTGCCAATGGCTATGGTAAACGTACACCAGTAGATGATTTCCCAACCAAGAAACGTGGTGGTAAGGGCGTAATCGCCATTAAGACCTCTGAGCGTAATGGCGAGCTTGTGGGTGCAGTAGCGATTGATGAAACCAAAGAATTGATGCTGATTTCTGATGGTGGCACTTTAGTACGTACCCGTGCTTCTGAAGTTGCGCAGACCGGTCGTAACGCTCAAGGTGTTCGTCTCATTCGTTTAGGTGAAAATGAAACCCTGGTAGGTGTTGAGGCGATTGAAGCAGTTGAAGATGAAGAGGAAATTTTAGACGAGTCCTTAGATACTGTTGAAGAAATGGTGGCTGATGACACAAATCTAGAAGTACCTGAGAATTCAAGTGATTTGAATACACCAAATGAAGAATAAGTGAATGAAAATGAAAAGGGCGCTTCGGCGTCCTTTTTTATACAAACAATACAGCGATTGTTGGGAAAGATTATGAAGCTAAAATTATTGATACTAGGCTGTGCATTGGCTTTAACAGCTTGTGATAAATTGGGACAAAAAGCATTAGACTCAATTCCAAATCCGAGTCCTGTACAGGAAAAAGTGGCTCAAGACGCCTATCAAGCTTTTACTCGAGGTGATTTTCCACAGCTCTATACTTATTTTGAGCCAGAGTTACAGCGTGAATTTAAAACTCATGAAAAAGACATGCGTAAGTTCGCAAAAACCATTCCTAAACAAGCTATTACGACTCAAAAAATTGTATCGAAACACATTGAGAAATCTACAGAAAAACCGAGCTTATATGCTGTAACGTATGAATATGCTTATAGCAATAAAAACCTAGTTCAGTATGATGTTGGTTTTGACAAAGCAGGCGGAAGTACAAAAATTCGTAGTTTTGATGTGAAACTTTATGGGGCTTCAACGGATTAACAACTGAGACTAGAGTATTTGAGGCATCGGTGTTTAGCGGTGTCTTAGACGCCAATAGGCAAGACCTGAACATACCAGACCAAACACAAATAGGTATAGGAGTTTGGGGAGAACAAGAGCAGTTGGTACACCCATTTGGTTGAGTTGGATAAACATTTGAATCCCTTGGGTGGAAGGTAAAATGTGACCTAAATATTGTATCCATGTTGGCATTGCAGCATGTGGCCATGCTGTACCTGAGAGTAGAAATAGCGGAATAGACGTAAATACAATGACATGTCCTGCACGCTCAGGCATATCGAAAAATGTTGAAATCAACATGCCTAAAGCCACGATACAGCCTATAAAAATCGGTACAGCCAGTAGCATGCCGCTAAAATTCCCTCCATGTGGGTAGTCATTGATCCAGTAAACAAAACCGAATAGATATAAACAACCGAGCATACCAATGGTCAAAATGGCTGAAAAAATAGCAAAAAACTCAGTTGTCGTTGGTCGCCATTTTTGTTCGCGATATCCAGCCAATAACATGCCTAAACCAAGCACGATGGTTTGATGAATAATCAACGGGGCTATCGCTGGAAAAATATAGCTGCCGTAGCCCGACATGGTGTTAAACAGCGGTGTTTGATGAATAGAAATAGCGGGTGAGAAGTGCGCGATATTACCAAATTTTTCCACATGCTCGCGTACAGCATTTTCAATTGAGGTCGCGAGCCCTAATCCAATTTGCTTGGTTTTTAAAAAATTTGCTGCACTGAGATATAGTCCAATTCCACCGACTTCTCCATGCCGAAGACTATTGGAAAGATTCTCAGGTAAAAGCAAAATGCCATCGGCTTGCTGCTGTTTAATCATGTTCTCAGCTTCAAGGAAATTGCCTGTGACAGCTTTAACTTCAACATTTGGACTGAGCGAAACCTGTTGAATAATGTTATTTGTCACAATACTTTGCTCTTCATCCACAATTATAATGGGCAAAGCTTCTGCTTGTTGTGCTTTGTAGGCAGTTGGATAGAAAACACTATAAAAAATCACTGAGAGGATGAGTGTGGTTAGAATCGACTGATTGGCAATGATGTCTTTAAATGTCTTGAGGTAATAGTGCAAAAATAACTTCATGACGCTACTCCTTTGATCCGTTTTTTGAGCAGTAGGACAGAGGTCACAGCGTAAAAGACCACATAAAGGATCAGAATGAATAAAGGCAACAGTGATGAGCTGATTGGGCTACCAATGACCCATTGTTCGGTTTGTAGTTTGGCATAGGGTGTATAAGGGATAATATTGGCCCAGAATTTGGTAAACAGTGGAGCGTTATTTAAGGGGAGGGTCACTCCTGCAAAACTGAGTGATGAGCCTCCATAGACTGCAATTAAACCAAAGGTTTTAGATAAATTATTGGTGGCTAAAACAATGCTGCTACTGATTAAGGCATAGGCACTATAAAATAAAAGCTGTGCCAGCATGATCAACCAAAGTTGACCTGCAACAAACCAACCACGAATTTCGATTAACCAAAACATCCAAGCCCATGTCCAAAGACTAAAAATGAGTACATAGGTCAGGTTTTTAGAGAGAATAGCTGTAAAAGCCGATTGTTTGTTTAGCCAATTTTGTGCTGTCTGGAACTTAAATTCCTGACCAACTGAGAATGCGACACAGCAACAGAGCAGTAAATGCAAAATCGCAGGAATCATAAAAGGTTCTAAATAGAACTCATAACTCAAGTTTGGGTTATATAAGGTCGAGACTTTAACGTGGGGTGTCGGTATATCTAAGTAAGGAGTGATATTTTCTAAATAACTTTCACCAGCATAGTCTGCCATGGCTTCAACTGTGCTGACTAACATGGCTGATGAAATGGTGTTACCCACACTAAAGTAACTTTGGTTATAGGCAATGCTTATTTCAGCATCTTTAGCTTGCACAAAACGTTGTTCGGCACCATTGGGGATACTGACATAGCCCCAAATTTTGGTTTGGTTCAGTAACTTTTCGACTTCTGTGTTTTGATCGCTGATGATGACTACATCTAAAGTATGGTTGAGTCTTAAGTAGCGTTGTATATTTTGGCTTAGCTCACTTTGGTCTTGGTCAATAATTGCAATAGGCAAATGTTCAGGCTTGCCTTGGGCAAACATGCTGGAAAACAACACGATAATAAACAGTGGGGCAAGCGTAACTAAACATAAATCCCACTTATGTTTAAGTAAATAATTCAGTTCCCGCAGTAGCCCAATTAGCATTATTTGCTCTCTTTGACTTTAAACAGCACACTCATGCCGACTTTTAAGTCAGGAATGTCTTGGGCAGGGGTTAAATGAAGTTTAAAACTGCGAATGTCGTAGCCCCCTGTTTGACGGGTGGTTTTAATGGTTGCAAATTCACCTTCGGCATCAATACTTTTAATATCAAAGTTGGCGTTTAGGTTTAAGGCTGGAATAAAGCCTTGAATTTGTTTTGCTTGGTAAATGTTGGCATATTGGTCTTCACGAACGTTGAGTGACACCCAAAGCTCGCGATCTTGAATAATACTCACAATCGGCACACCCATTGCTACTAGCTCGGAAGGCTTACCATAAGTTTTAGATACGGTGCCATTAATTGGCGAGAGTAGTTTGGTTTCGGCTTCAAGCGCATTCGCTTCTGCAACTGCTGCTTTTGCAATTTGAACTTGTGCATCGGCTGAGCTTTTCTGTTGTGGTGTACTGCCACGCTGTGCACGTTCATATTGTTGATATGCCGCTTCTGTCATTTGAGTCGCAGACTGAGCAGCAGCATGCATTTCATCACGACGTTGGCGTGAAATAACACCTTGTTGGTATAAGTTAGCCCCACGTTGATAGGTGGTTTTCGCTAAGTTTTGCTGTGCTTTGAGCGCTTGCCAGTTGGCATACAAACTGGCAATATTTTCTTCCTGAGAACCACGGTCAGCGGTGGATTGTAGTGCTAAAGCGGCTTGTAAACTGGCAAGAGCTTGTTGTTTTTTTGCATCAACTTCTGGGCTGTACAGTCGAACGAGTTCTTGGTTTTTAGTGACCTTTTGTCCATCATGCACATAAATTTCTTCGATTCGGCTTGGTACTTTGGTGCTTATATGAAGCGTTTCAGCTTCAACACGGCCTTGAATATCAACAGTTTTAGGTTGTTGATAGGCTTTCCAAAGACCAAAAGCAATTACGCCCAAAACTAGGATGAGTGCTACTGTGCCGACGACTTTAATTCTTTTTGACTTTTGATGTGTGTCGGTCGTATCTGATGATGAATTATCCTGATTTATTTTAGTCTGGGCTTGGTCTTCTCGTTGCTCTGTTGTTAACTCATCTTGTGAGGGCGCTATTTGATCTTCTACTGTTTCAGGTTTTTGTGGATCGGGCTGATTTTGATCTTGATTCATTAAATGGCTCTCATCAAAGAATTAACGAATAAATCGTGTATTGGGTTGTAGAAGATAGGTTTGAAATTGATCAATCGAACCGTGGCTCTGTAATAATGTTGCCAGTGACATGACATATTTATAGGCGTTGAGTGCAGTTTCTGCTTTTAGAGCACTCAGCATGTTTTGTGCATCAATCACCTGAGTGGCGGTACCCATATCTTCTTTAAAGGACAGTTCTTGTATACGTAAATTTTCTTGCGCTGCTTTTATATTTTGCTGCAATAGCTGATCACTTTGCTGCGCTGTGGTGGCTTCGCTATACGATTTATAAATTACATTTTCAATTTCTTGCTTGGTTCGTGCTGTCATCAATTCAGAAGCATAGCGTTGTAACTCTGCTGCTTGGACATTTTTATTTTTATCAATGCCTGAGAACAGATTGTACTGTGCGGCTAAACCAATAATCCAGTTGTTTTTATCATCTAAACTATATTCACCGAAGGCAAAAATATGCGGTTTTTTGGCGGCATTTTGTACCTTAACATTGGCTTGAGCCAGTTGCGTATCCATTTGCATTTTCTGTACTAAAGCAGAGTGATCTGTATACGATTTGAGTAGTGCATTCAAATCTTGATTTTGTGTACTGTTAATGAACAATGGTGTGGTTAATTCTGTAATTTGGCTGCTTTGTAAGAGATTATTCAGTTGAAATAAACTGGCTTTTAAATTGGATTGGCTCGCTTGTTCACTCCGCTGGGCATTGTTTTTTGCCACTTCAAACTGCATGCGTTGACCTTTACTGATAAAACCTTGTTGTTCAAGCTTGAGTGCATTGTTGTAATGTTTTTGCATGGACAGCAAATTATATTGACTAGAGCTCAATAGTTGCTGTTGCAGTTGAACATTGAAATAGGCTTGAATCAATTCAAAGCGTTGTAGGTCTTGCTGTTGTTTTGTATTGAGTTCGCTACGTTTGGCCTTAATGTTGGCGACTTGTTTTGCACTTGAGGTTAATCCACCTGTATAAAGTGGCATCATTGCTGAAATGCTCGGGCGAATGACTTGATCTTCTAAAGTGACCTGTGAACTGTCTGGAATCAGTCCTACGCCTTGATGGATGGTCTGATCAATACCTTGTTGTAGACCGCTTAAATCGCCTAAATTAGGGTTTGAATTTTGCCATTGATCAATTTGTGTGGCTACACCATCAGACAGTGTTTGTTCTAAATTATTTTTGAGTGCTCCAAGCGGTATATCAAGCTCATTATGAAAGGCATAAGCACGTACGTTCAGATCGACACGAGGTAACCCCAAGCCTTTCACTGCTTCGGCTTCAAGTTTTGACGCTTGCTGTAAGGCTTGAGTGGCTTGTGTGCTATAAGAATCTTGTAACACATTTTGTTCAGCTTGCTGGTAGCTGATGGACGCTGCAAAAGCAGTAGAGTTAGTGCCAAAACTAAAAGCTAACATGCTGAATGATAAGATTGATGGCAGTGATATACGCAATGAGAATTTGTTGGTCGGTGTGTTAAGCATGTTGGATAGTCTTTGTGGCATGGACACGACTCTTTTCTATGTTTTGCACATTATACGCATAATCTAGTTATGCTGAATGTTGACTCAGTTATTGAATTGTTTAATTTGCAAATGTATATCAATAGATTAGCGATATTTTTACACAAAATAAATGCATTTGCCTTGGCGTAGATAAATGGCTGATACCTTTCTGTAGGGGATGTGGCTTATGGTTCGTTAAAATTGGAGTGTTGATCTCGATTGAATTTTTGACTGTAAAGGTGAGACAACATTGAAATTTTTCCGTTGAATTTACTGCAAGCCCCGTCTATCTGTGGTTAAATGCCATCATTTTATTGTGTTTCACTTTGAAAGGAAAAATCATGCGCGCGTACAACTTCTGTGCTGGTCCTGCTGCATTACCTACTGCCGTTTTAGAAAAAGCTCAAGCTGAAATTCTTGATTGGCAAGGCAAGGGTCTTTCCATCATGGAAATGAGTCACCGTAGTAAAGACTATGTTGCAGTTGCGGAAAAAGCAGAGGCAGACTTACGCAAACTCATGAACATTCCAGAAAATTACAAGGTATTGTTCCTTCAAGGGGGAGCATCACTTCAGTTTTCTGCGATTCCTTTAAACTTGTTGGGTAAAAACAGCAAAGCGGATTATATTCATACGGGAATTTGGTCTGAAAAAGCGTTGAAAGAAGCGCAGCGCTATGGT
The DNA here is from genome assembly GCF_008980265.1 of Acinetobacter sp. TUM15064. NCBI lineage: Bacteria > Pseudomonadati > Pseudomonadota > Gammaproteobacteria > Moraxellales > Moraxellaceae > Acinetobacter > Acinetobacter sp. TUM15064. The sequence goes on from NZ_BKFU01000020.1 coordinate 29,211, forward strand.
GATATCAATGTCGTTGAAGCGGGCACGCAGATTGATGGAAAACTAGCGATTGCAGACGCAAGCACTTGGAACTTGTCCCAAGATGCGGCTTATGTGCACTATGTAGACAATGAAACCATTGGCGGTCTTCAGTTTGCGAGTGTTCCAAAAGCTAATGCTCCACTGGTTTCAGATTTCTCTTCAAGTATTTTGTCTGCACCAGTTGATGTTACTCAATTTGGGATGATTTATGCAGGTGCGCAGAAGAACATTGGCCCTGCGGGTTTAACCTTAGTGATTGTTCGTGAAGATCTGCTAGATCAAGCTAAACCTGAAATTCCAAGTATTTTGAAATATTCTTCACAAGCGAAGAATGATTCAATGGTAAATACACCATCAACTTATGCATGGTATTTATCTGGTTTGGTGTTTGAGTGGTTGCTTGAACAAGGTGGTGTCGAAGCAATTCATAAAGTGAACCTTGCAAAAGCAAATCTGCTGTATGGTTATATTGACTCAAGCGATTTCTATGCAAATCCAATTGCTGTGCAAAACCGTTCGATTATGAACGTACCATTTACTTTGGCGAATCCTGATCTAGAGAAGTTATTCCTTAAAGAAGCTGAAGAAAACCATTTGTTGAATCTTGCAGGTCACCGCTCAGTTGGTGGGATGCGCGCAAGTATTTATAACGCGGTTCCATTAGAAGGCGTTCAAGCACTTGTGAACTTTATGGATGACTTTGCGAAACGCAATGCTTAAGTCATAGAGCCATAAAAGCCAACTTAAAAGTTGTAATGCCAGTCAGTTCAGAAACTGATTGGCATTTTCTTTTAGACTTTATCAGATACGCGGAAGCGTCATCTGCAACCTGCCTAACTTTTGGCTTGGGCTGTTTTTTTAACAAAAGTTGTTCAAACGACGCAAGTGAACAGGTTTTGCGGATGACAAATGTTTTCCTTGCGAAGCTTCGCTTCTCATTTGGCTAAACAAAAGAACAGAACGAACTCCAAAAATTGATTTAGAACAGTAAGACTCCGTTGAGAATAGCCCAACAGTAAATGCATTTACTGATCAGCCGTACATCGCTTGATGGGCTTTTTTTATTGGTTTTTTCACACATTATCTAAAAGAATCGTGACATTTTAGTGTCATGCCAATGAATGATTCCTTTTAGGTATTGCCTAGTACGGACGTCCACCAGCAAGACTAATCCGTTTCAGTAAGCGACGTTGATCGACGGGAAAGGGGCGGCGTGAGTGCAAAGTCACTTGATTATCCCAAAAAACAATATCACCTGTTTCCCAATGATGCTCATAACGAAACTCTGGTTTCAATATGTGCGCACGAAGTTCAGCAATCAATTCACTGCCTGTCGTATCATTGACATTGACCAATTCAACTTCCGAACGCGTATTTAACCAAAGTGCTTTTCGCCCAGATTCTGGATGTGTGCGGACTAAAGGATGTGGATAGGCATGCCCTAAAATCGGTTGATCTTTAAAACGATAATAAGGTGAGTCTGCATAACCCGAATTGCCTGTATTGCTCTGCGCACGGACGAATGGGTTATAAGTAATCAGCTGTAGCTGGTCGATTTGTTTTTTGACATCATCGGAAAGCGCATCATAGGCTTTGATGGTATTGAACCATGATGTTTGTCCGCCATCTCGAGGAAGCTCAAGGGCGTAGAGCAGAGAGCCAAAAGAGGGAAGAGGTGTCCACTGGTGATCCGCATGTGGGGTGAGTTCGCCGTGACCTGTGTAGTCGCCTTGCCCAACTGCATTAGAGACAGGAACCACATCGGGGGGGACGCCTGTGTCGGACTGGCTGGCGAGTACCGGATTGTCTGCACTTGGGCGAAAAATAGAGCCAAAATAACTGGCAAAGGCTAAATATTGTAGATCATCCAGAGTTTGATTTTTAAAAATTAAAATCAGGTGTTCAGCCAAAGCTTGTTTTAAGCGATAGATGGTTTCTCCTGCTTGGGCTTTACGGGCATCTAAACCCAAAACCACCGCGCCTAAGGCTTCTTTCGCAAGTGGGATAATGTGTATTTCTTCTGGGTTTTGAAATTGTTCAGGTTGATGCCAACGTGGGGCATCATGAATTGCTTGTGAAAGTTGGGTTAATGCGGTCATGTTGATTATTTTCTCTAGATATGGGGTCTAGAGAAAATGTAGTCAATATATGTACAAGCTTAAAATTAAAAGAAATTCTAAGCTTATGAGAAAAATGCTAAAGCAATGATTATTTTACTTTTTATTTAAAACGAAATATGTAGTTCAAAATGTGCAGATTTAATGTGCGCAAAATGCCTGATTAAAATACTCAAACAGGTCTGGCGTATTGAACCAAAGAGCAATGGATAAGCCGAATAGTGCAACCATTGCAAGACCAATACTACACTTCAGCCATAAAAATGAATTAGTCATGGACAACTGCCTTTTCATCGACAAAGAAATGTACCAGTACACCCAACACACTCAGGGCGATAGAGAACAACCAAATCAAGTCGTAATTACCTGTAACGTCATGATTCACACCACCTAGCCAGCCACCGAAAAATGAACCGACTTGATGGGTAAAGAACACAATACCACTCAACATGCTCAGGTACTTAATACCAAACATATTGGCCACAATACCGTTAGTTAAAGGTACGGTAGATAACCATAATAAACCCATCACGACGCCAAAGCTATAGATGGTGAGTGTGCTCAGCGGTAGCAACAAGAAGGCAATAATCGCAATGCCACGGAGCCCATATAAACCCATGAGTAACTTCGGTTTGGAATATTTACCGCCTAGCCAACCTGCGGTATATGTGCCGACAATATTGAATAAACCGACCAATGCCAAGAACACTGTTCCTGTGGTGGCATTAAAACCATGATCAATCAAATACCCAGGTAAATGGATACCAATAAACACAACTTGGAAACCACATACTAAAAAACCGAGTGCTAAAAACCAAAACGGTTTATGGTTTTTAGCAATGATGAGGATATCTTTAAAGCTGAGTTGAACTTGGTTGGTTGGTGCATTGGCTACAACAAAAGCAGGGGCTTTGAGCATCCAGGCTAAGGGCACAATAAATGCGATCAAAATGGCACTCACGACCAATGCCGCCGACCAGCCATAGTTTTGTAGTAGAAGCAGAGTGGAGGGCAGCATAATGAACTGACCAAACGAACCTGCTGCACTGGCAATCCCCATAGCAAGGCTACGTTTTTCAGGTGGTGCAGCACGCCCCACCGCAGACAAGAGTACCGAAAAAGAGGTGGCAGATAATGCTAAACCTAAAATAAGGCCGACACTTAGGTTGAGTAGCCAACCTGTGGAGCTGATCGCCATCAGGAGTAATCCGATGGTATACAGAACACCACCAATAGCTACGACAATTTTAGACCCGTACTTATCAGCTAAGGCTCCTGTAAAGGGTTGTGCAGCGCCCCAAATCAGGTTTTGCATGGCAATAGCCAAACTAAAAACATTATGTCCCCAACCAAATTCATTGCTCATAGGAACAAGGTAGAGTCCAAAACCATGCCGAACACCGAGTGAAAGTGCCAAAATCATGGCACTGCCAATGAGCATATAAATCAAAGGTTTGGAAAATTGACTCTGAGACATACGTTAGATGCGCAATGAAGATAAGAATAGTCGCTATTGTACGTAATATATCGAAGTAATTCGATATTTGAATGAATTATTTGAAAAGTGTTATAAAAAATTTGGGTCATTAGGTAGAAGTTGCCCTGACCTGAATGTATCAATTAGCCTGCTTCCAAAGGGAAAAGATGCTTACATATCTCATTTGTAAACTGAGCTAGACAGAACTGTGGTGCATCTAAAGGAAAATGAGATGTGTAGTGCATGTTTAAACAGAGACTTTGCCTACTTTGGGCTAAACAAAAGTAGGCAAAGGATTAAATTGAATGAGAACTCGATATTCAGATGAAATTAGTATTTATAATCGAGTTGTAACCAGAATTTATCGGTATTTACGCCATAGTCTTCAGCTTGATAGCTTGAAAATTTGCCGAGTGCGGACAAACCTTTGAGTGGAAGAGGGTGGGTAAATGACACAGCAAACTCTTGTCCATAATCCATATTTTTTTCATCGCTACGATAATGGTGATATTCCGTACCTAGCTTGCCTTGCTTTAAAATATTAAGGTTTGAGCTGAGGTACAAATCAGTTAGACCATTTGCAGGTGTATTGAGAAAAACATCTGTCCAACCATTAAATTTATGTTTCGTTGCTAAAGGGGTTTGAAAGCCAATTTTTCCGTCATCACTTCCGAGGACTTCGTAGCCAATTGCAATTTCACCTAATGGTTTAGCTGCACCTACGTTATAGCCAAGTTCGAAGGTATAATAGTCTGCATCATAAGATGTTGGTTGGTCAGCATATTCAGATTGTTTGGCATATTCAGCCACATAACGTAAATTTTTATTTTTGCCTGTTAAACGTAGACCATAGGTTTGATTTGACCACGCTGGTAAGTCTTCAAAATCCATGAAATAACCATAAGCTGTAGCATTCAATAGTGGATTGTAATTAAATTTGGCTTGAATTAAGTGAATTTCACTGTCTTGTTCGCCATCTTGAGCGGCTACATATTTGGGCTTTGGCTCTTCACTTCCAAAAATGGTATTGACCTGATCTATGTATGCATAATACAAGCCCAACTGTTGTGTTGGCTTAATATTTAAACTGACTGCATCGAAAGTTTGGTCGTTTTGACGCCATGCAACAGAACCCACAAAACGTTGATTATCTAGATTAATTACTTGACGACCAACCGTTAAATCGGCCTTAGGACTATAAACGTACTTTAAATAAAGCTGATTTAATTGTAGGTTTTCAGGGTCAGGTACACTGCTATAACCTGTTTCAGCATTACGTGTACTGTTAAAATGATCATTAAGTTCAAGTGTTCCTTCACCTTGCACAAAGCCGCTTAATCCATGCCAACTGCCTGTTTGTAGTGCAGGACGAATGCGGAGAGTAAAAGCTTCTGCGTTATCAAGTTTATTATCTTGATCTACCATTTCATAGCGTAAGCGCGTGTCTAGTGAAAACTTGGTTTGTGATAAAAAGTTATCGGCTGCATAGGATGTCGTTGCTGAAATGCAGGCAAGTGAAAGCGCAGAGAGAGTACGTAATTTCATAGAAATTCCCCTGATTTTTTTTAAAGATAAGTTTAGAAAGTTAGGGTGATGGTGTGTCTTCACCATCACCCTAGAAAAGGCATGAAAGTTTAAGAGGCGAGGCTATTGCGTTCTAAGACAGCTTGTTCAAATAATTGTTTTTCTTTTGCTTTATGTTCAACTGAGAAGCGAATTAGAATTACGCTAAATGCAGCTACAGTGACCAAACCACCTAAAATAAACAGGCAAGTCTGAACATCTAATACACCTTTAAGTAAGAAGCCTGCAGCAACAGCACCCACGTTACCACCAGCACCAATAATGCCTGCTACACCACCTAGAGCATCACGATCAATGAAAGGAACCAGAGCGTAGGTTGCACCACATGCCATGTGGGTAAACAGGGCGAAAACGGTCATGCTAATAATGGCAAGCATTGCTGTATTCATCTGTGAGAATACGATTAAGAATAAGCCTTCAAGTAAAACCAATAAGAATAGTACTTTAGTGCGACCATCTAGACCTTTAGAGATAGCAACTTTGTCAGATACGATACCCCCTAAAGCGCGTGCAAATAATGCAAGTAAACCAAAGATACCAGCAGCTAAGCCTGCTTCTTTTAAGCCCATGTTAAAGTGATCGGTATAGTACATTGCTGCAATATTGTGGATGAAAATCTCAATACCGAAACATGCTCCATACGATACAAATAGGATCCATACACGGTAGTTACGAGCAGCTTGAAGTAAAATTGCTGTTCCACCTTTTTTACCGCTACCCACTTCAATTCCTTGAGCGCGAAGTTCTTTAAAGTTCCCTTGTGGACAGTCTTGAGTAAATTTCCAATACAGCATCCCAACGATCACCATCATGATCCCTGGTACAAGGAGGGCAATACGCCAGCCCATTGCTTGTTCAACACCAAACATTAGGATTGCACCCAGAATAAGTGGCATTAATGCTTGAGTTGCGCCTCCACCTGCATTGCCCCAGCCAGCAGCCGCAGCATTTGCAGTACCTACTACGTTGGGTGCAAACATCACACTAGTATGGTATTGGGTAATAACAAAACTTGCTCCAATTGCACCAATCAGCAAGCGGAAGAATAAAAATGATTCATAGGTATTGGCAGAAGCAACACCAAACACAGGAATGCTGCCTAATATTAGAAGTGCTGTATACGTTTTTCTAGGGCCATATTTATCACATAATGGACCAACAATAAGACGGATTAGAATGGTAATGGCAACCGCAGCAATATTAATATTCGCGATTTGGTCTTTGGTTAAATTAAATTCGCCTTTAATCACAGGCATCAGCGGTGCACAGGCAAACCATGCGAAGAAACAAACAAAGAATGCAAGCCAAGTCATATGGAAAGCGCGCATTGCTGGCGTGGAGAAACTAAAGAGTTTTATTTGTGTTGCTTTTTTTGCTTCGCGATTAATTGTTGAAGACATAAGCCATCCCCTGAACTGAACGTAAAAGTGATTGCAAATAAAAGATAATTTGCAAACCGATCAGAACGGACATCTTTGGCCGTCTATATAGTTGAGGAATCTACGTTGATTTCTCATGTTGTCTAAAAAGCAAACAGTATGCCAACACATAAAATAAATGAAAAAAATCGGCTTTATTGGCGATAGAACGCGTTTTTAGTGGGATGTTTAAACATTTTCGTTGGGGGGAGGGAGTGTCTTAATCACAGTTTGTGGATGTGATTTAATGATCAAAAATAATTCGTATGAAAAAATGGTCAATAAAAATGCATCATAAAAATGCATATTCTAAAATAATTTGATGATGTGCATCTTCATAACACTCCATGATTCATCATAATCCTCATGGAGTATTTGAGGTTCAAATATGTAAGCTTAGAAGCGATAACCTAGGCCTGCATAGGCAAGAATCGGGTTAATTTCGATATCTGCTTTTGATTTAATCAACTCGCCATGCGTGGCATCTTTTACTGTAATAGTCGTTTCATTTTTAAGATGGGCATAAGATACAGAACCCACTGCAAACCATTTATCATTAAAGTCATAAGTGAAACCAACGGTTGCAATGGGAGCAAAAGCATCGGTTGCTTCCAACTCCACTTTAGGGTCCGCTGAACTGGTTTTACCCTCAAGTGATGCGCCTGCATTACCTTCTTTAATATTGGCAATCATATGACCTGCTGCAATGAGATCTTTCTCTGTTTGCGGGTTAATTTCCAACTCATTAAAGTAAGCGTACATCAACCCAACACCAACATAGGGGCGGAATTTATTTACCCCCGTTTTACCAAAGTGATATTGGAACTCGAAAGCAGGTGTCCATGCACGTGCTGATGCTGCTGGACCATTTGCTTCTAAGTCAGTAATGAAAATATCATTTTCAAGTTCTAGGTTTCCAAACACTCCGCCTAAGGGTTTCGCTATCGCAGAAAAAGGTGCATAAATTTTCCCTTTACCTTGTAAGTCAACTTTAGGTGGAATCCCAGCTTTCATTTCAAAAGAAATATTATCGGTAAAGAAGTAGTTGGTCATGATGCCAAGCGTTGTAACATCATCAGCTTCTAAACCAGTACCCGGATTATCCCAACTTTCTAGGCCGTGAATTTCGGCTGTGCCACTCAAGGCACTTGGAATGGTATCTAAAGTATTCAGAGCGACTTGTAAGACTGGTGAGGGGGTAAAGCCCTCTTTTAAATTGTCTTTTACCGTTTGGGATTGGACATCTCCGACTGTTGCTGTCTCACCTTCTTTAACGGCTGTATTGACACGGAAGGGTTGGGCTTTACCTTGTGGCATAACATGTAAAGCACCGACAGATACAGAGAAACGTTTAAATCCATCACCATCTTGTAGACTAAAATAAGGTGAATCTGCATGCGTGAGTATAGGTAAGGTAGCAATAGACGTTGCTACGCAAAGCAATGTTTTTTTCATTTTGGGACTCCATGTCCAATGAGCTATTCGTTTTTATAGAGCGTATTATTAAGCTTGCAATTAGAATAAAGCTGTTGTTTTTAAAGGATATGTGTTTTTGACATTTGTGAATGTCAAAATGAGATTTGTGTGATCGTGTTACTTAGTTGCACGCTTTGTTACAGAAAACTGATCCTGTTTGAACATGGATATTCAGGTGTTACAGCAACTAGTTAGCTGTAAATTAAGAAATAAATGTAAAGTAAAATGTTTAACCCGCCATAAAAAAGACCACCATGTGGTGGTCTTTTTGACAGTCGGCATTGTATTTCATGCCAATGACAGCATTTAAGCTTGAAAACGAGATAAATCTTCTTCAGGACGCGCTGTTAAGATTTCAGCGCCTGTTTTAGTCACTAAAATGGTATGCTCGTATTGTGCTGACAAACTATGATCTTTGGTGACGACTGTCCATTTATCGCCCAATAGTTTGGTTTTCCAGTCACCACCATTGACCATAGGTTCAATGGTAAAGGTCATGCCTTCTTCTAAAATCATGCCTGAGTTGGGTTGACCATAGTGTAAGACTTGAGGTTCGTCATGGAACACAGTCCCAATACCGTGACCACAGTATTCACGCACCACGCCAAAACGCTCTGATTCGACATATTGTTGAATGGCATGACCAATATCCCCAATGGTCGAACCTGGCTTCACTGTCGCTATTCCACGGTACATCGCTTCTTGTGCTACTTTACATAACCGATTCGCAAGAATAGAGGTTTCACCACCCACGATGTACATCATGTTGGTATCGCCGTGGAAACCATCTTTAATAACCGTCACATCAATATTTAAAATATCGCCTTTTTTCAACACTTTTGCATCTGACGGAATGCCGTGACAGACCACATGGTTTACTGAAGTACAAATCACATGTTGGAACGCAGGGCGACCCGGCGCTGCGCCGTAACCTAAACATGCTGGAATAGCGTCTTGTTTATTGACAATATAATCGTGACAAATCGTATCTAACTCAAGTGTAGTTACACCTGGTTTAATATGTGGCTTGATCATATCCAAGACTTCAGCCGCCAGTCGTCCAGCGACACGCATCTTTTCGATGTCTTCAGCGCTTTTGATGAGTCGACGGGGTGCTTCGTAAGTACTGTTCATGATCTCTAAAAACTTTTGGAAATTTGTGTGTGACTATGGTATAAATAGCCGCCCATTTTATCAAATGCTTTTTCGTGAATATATTTATGTCAAAGTGATGAATGGGCTTTAAAAATCCGCACATATATCGACACATTTCTCTGGGTGCCCTTTGGGGTGGAGGATGCGGATATATGGAGGCCTAACCCAAACTTTAAGGTAAAGAAAATGGCAGATTACAACGTAAGCATGCGCGACCTTCTTCAAGCAGGCGCACACTTCGGTCACCAAACACGTTTCTGGAATCCAAAGATGCGTCAATACATCTTTGGTGCGCGTAACAAAATTCACATCATCAACCTTGAGCACACTGTTCCTGCGTTAAATGATGCTTTGAACTTTGTTAACAACCTTGCTAGCAAAAAGAATAAAGTATTGTTTGTTGGTACTAAACGTGCTGCTTCTAACATCATCCGTGAACAAGCACAACGTGCTGGTCAACCTTATGTTGATCACCGTTGGTTAGGTGGTATGTTGACGAACTGGAAAACACTTCGCCAATCTATCAACCGTCTTAAAGACCTTCAAACTCAATCTCAAGATGGTACTTTCGCTAAGCTTACTAAACGTGAAGCTTTAGAGCGTACTCGTGAGATGGAAAAACTTGAACGCGCTTTAGGCGGTGTTAAGAACATGGGTGGTTTACCTGACGCATTATTCGTAATCGACGTTGATCACGAAGCTATTGCAATCAAAGAAGCTAAAAACCTTGGTATTCCTGTAATCGGTATCGTTGATACAAACTCTAACCCAGACAACGTAGACTACGTTATTCCGGGTAACGACGATGCGATCCGTGCAGTTACTCTTTATGCTTCTGCTATGGCTGATGCGATTCTTGCTGGTAAAGAATATGCTCAATCACAAGCAAATGCACAAGCTAAAGGCGAAGAAGCACCTGCTTCTGAGGCTTAATGCGTTTGACGTAAGCTTGTCATTTTTGCGACATGTGATGGTGGCAAAGTAAGCGTCATGTATGCAGACGGCCCAAGAGATAGCTCTGGGCCGTTTCTGTTCTAAAAAGAATTCATTTTCTACCGTATTTTAGGAGATTGACATGACTGCAGTTACAGCAAGCATGGTTAAAGAATTGCGCGATCGTACTGGTCTTGCAATGATGGAATGTAAAAAAGCATTAACAGAAGCGAATGGTGACATCGAGCTAGCGATTGATAACCTTCGTAAATCTGGTCAAGCTAAAGCGGCTAAAAAAGCAGGTAACATTGCAGCTGACGGTGCAATCACAATTGCTCAAGAAGGCAATAAAGCAATCCTTTTGGAAGTAAACTGTCAAACTGACTTCGTTGCTAAAGACGAAAACTTTGCTGGTTTCTCTGCTCAAGTTGCTGCTGCTGCGTTAGCTGCTGGTGAAACTGATGCTGCTAAAATTGCTGAATTGAAACTTGCAGATGGCGTAACTGTAGAAGAAGCGCGTATCGCTCTTGTTCAAAAAATCGGTGAAAACATCCAAGTTCGTCGTGCAACAATCGTTGAAGGCGACAACCTTGCAGTATACAAACACGGTCTAAGAATCGGTGTTGTTGTATCTTACGCAGGTGATGCTGCAACTGGTAAAGGTATTGCAATGCACGTTGCTGCATTCAACCCAGTGGCTGTAACAGAAGCTGACGTATCTGCTGAGCTTATTGCTAAAGAAAAAGAAATTGCTGAAGCAAAAGCAATTGAATCTGGTAAGCCTGCAAACATCGTTGAGAAAATGGTCACTGGTTCAGTTCAAAAGTACTTAAATGAAGTTGTACTTGAGAACCAAATGTACGTTATCGACAACGACAAAAAAGTTTCTGATGTGCTTAAGTCAACTGGTACTACAGTTGCTCAATTCGTTCGCTTTGAAGTGGGTGAAGGTATTGAGAAGAAAGCTGAACTTTCTTTCGCTGAAGAAGTTGCTGCTGCTCAAGCTGCTGCAAAATAATTGAAAAATTATTTTGAGTAAAAAAAGCCCCATTGGGGCTTTTTTTATACAATAAAAACGAAATAAAGGAAAAATACATGGCAAATAAAACAAATCTAGGTATTGGTGCAGTGATCGTGGTTTTGGTTGCTGCATATTTTGGGATTGATCTTCAAGAAAAACAGCTTAATACTTCAACTTCATCATCCAATCTAGAAAGATCGGCTACACATCGGGAAGTGCAAAACTCTGGGTCTGATGATGCTGCAAAAATTGCTCAAGCCTTTCAAAACCAAAAAAGTAATGTTCAAGTTCAATCTCAAGGGCGAGTGGTGGCTGTACTGAAAGATGACAATGATGGCTCTCGTCATCAAAAGTTTATTTTAGCGTTGCCGAATTATATGACAGTTTTAGTTGCGCATAATATTGATCTAGCTCCAAGAATTGATCGTTTGCAAAAAGGGGATACGGTCAGTTTTAATGGGGAATATGAATATACTGAAAAAGGTGGGGTCATTCACTGGACGCATCGGGATCCACAGCAACGTCATGTGGATGGCTGGTTAAAGCATCAAGGAAAAACCTATCAGTAATAGAGCAATTTTGTTCTATACGTTTTACTGAATCACAGTATGCTGAGTGGTTCAGGAGAAGCTAACTCATGCACAAAATCAGATCCAGTGAATTTGTAAATTATCATCATGTTCAAGAACTTGGTGGTCTTGAGATGTTAAAAGCCTCCTATCAACATACTCAGTTTTCAAAACACACGCACGAAGGCTACTGCATTGGTTTGATTGATGAAGGTGCGCAATCTTTTTTACGCACAGGAAATCAGCATATTGCACCGCAAGGCGATATTATTTTAGTCAATGCGGATGAGGTGCATACGGGTTCATCTGCTGTTGAAACAGGTTGGTGTTATCGAGCAATTTATCCGACCCCTGAAATGATTCAAGATATTAGTCAGGATTTCTTTCATGAAACTGGTACTATGCCGTGGTTTCCACAAGCTGTGGTGCATGATGAGGGACTGGCAGAGCAGTTGAATTTACTGTTTGATTTGTTATTGCAGCCTAAAAATATACTGTTCAAGCAGAGTTTGTATATTTCAACTTTAGCATATTTATTAAGTCGTTATAGCCAGTCTAGGAAAACATTAAAAGATTTACCTGAAGCGCAGCGTAAGATCGTGCTGATTCAGGAGTTACTCGAAGCCGAACCAGAAAAAGAGCACCAACTTACTGAGTTGGCGGCTGTGGTGGGGATGAGCCCTTGGCATTTACTACGTCAATTTAAAAAGTTTACTGGACTTCCACCTCACGCATGGTTGATACAGTTTCGTTTACGTAAATCATTATCTTTGCTAAAACAAGGTTGTGAGATTGCGACAGTAGCACAATTGTGTGGCTTCTCCGATCAGAGTCATTACACACGTCATTTTAAAAAGGCATTGGGCTGTACACCAGCACAATATATGGCACATAAAATCTAAAATAACAGCAATTTCATACAAGAAAGTCATTTCCTCAATCTTGCATATTAATTCCTATGGATAGAAATCATAGGGTTTTTCATGCAACAACAAGCGATACAACCACAAAGTCTAAGTTTTCTTCGGGGCGTACAGGACATGCTACCTCTGTCTGTTGCTGTGATTCCATGGGGAATATTGGCTGGCTCAGCTGCGATTAATGCGGGATTGAGTGTGATGCAAGCTGTGGGAATGTCAGCTTTGGTATTTGCTGGTGCTGCTCAATTGGTCAGCTTGAGTATGCTGATGACAGGTGCATCTTTGCTGAGCATTATTTTGACGGTATTTTTTCTGACTAGTCAGCATTTTATTTATGCGTTGAGTTTAAGAGAAGAGGTGAAGCCATGGTCATTAAGCCGGAGACTCAGTATTGGTTTTTTGCTGACCGATGAACTCTACGCCACCGCAATGCTAAAACAAAAGCCATCTTATGCTTATATGTTGGGGGCAGGATTCAGTTTTTATGTCTGTTGGGTAGGGTTTAGTTTAGTCGGCATACTGCTTGCAAATACAGTGCCTGATCTTTCAAATCTACATTTGGAGTTTTCAATAGTGGTGGTGTTCTTGGTGATGGCGGTAATGCTGATCCGAAATAGAGCTGCAATTTACGGTGTCATTGCATCATCACTCTCTGTTTTGCTGTTGAGTTGGTTGGGTGTGAAATCAGCCATCTTGTTAGCCGGTTTTACAGGTATGTGGGTTGCTGCGATGTTTGATCGTTCGGAGTGCTGAAGATGACTTGGTTATTTGTTTTTAGCTTAACTTGTGTGACTTTTTTTAATCGGTATTTATTTTTAGAGCCTAAAACTCAAATTCGACTGCCTAAATTTGCGACACACATGCTGAAATATGCAGCGCCTTGTCTCATGGTTTCGATTTGTTTGCCACTGGTTTTTTTTGAGGGTTCACAGTGGAAAGGGATATTTCAAAATAGCTATTTTTATGGGGCAATTTTTACCTTGTTGATCACCCTTTTGAGCAGAAAGTTATTGCTCAGTATTATGCTGAGTTTGGGGTTTTTTTATGGTCTGAATCTGTTATTCGATTTTTAGTCATTCATGCGTAAATCGACCCATAAAAGACCGAAAAAAGGATGAAAAAGTGCAAGAGTTTGATCTTTTTCATCGCTTTTAAATTTGTATTGCTCTAAATGCGCACTGTTTGCGATTTTTACACTGTTTAGCAATTTGACGTAGCTTTGATTGGGAATATGAAAATATTGAAAATTGAGCAAATGAGGGGTTGTTTGAGAACTTTGAAGAAAGAACAGCATTTTCTTTAGCGTTTGTGAGCATAAAATGCTTCTATTTATACAAAAATCAGTAGAGCTATAACACCTGCCATATCGTAAAAAAGAAGCTGAATTCACATGCGAATTTGTTAAATAGCTCTGAATTAGAGAATAGATAAAATCACGCTTCAAAGTGGATGAAAAATAGCTTTGAATATACAAATAATGAATTAAGAACACATTAGCTCGGCTAAACCTACAAAGTTACCAAGATTGTGAGCACAGCCAACTCAAAAACTGGAGTGATTGGATTTTTTTATTCGATGTAAACATGGTTTTGAGCGATGTTAAAGCATCAAGCTAGAACAGCTAAGGATCATCTGCAGTTATTTGTATAAAGACTAGGTATTAAAAAAGCCACATTACTGTGGCTTTACTGTCAAATACGTGTTGTAGGTCTGAATCTTAAGAGTTTGGTCCATCAATACGTTCAATGCTAACTTTCGCAGTACCTGAATTAGTAATACCCAATTGTTTTGCTGCGCCGTAAGATAAATCAAGTACACGGTTACCGTGGAAAGGACCGCGGTCGTTAACTTTAACCACAACGCTCTTACCATTGGTTTTATTCGTTACGCGGATATAGCAGTTTAGTGGCAGGCTACGGTGTGCAGCAGTTAATGCATTCATATCGAATGTCTCACCACTTGCAGTTTTACGACCATGGAACTGACGACCATACCAAGAGGCCATACCGGTTTGGCTAAACTTACGTACTGTATTTGATGCAACAGTATTTAACTTTTCAATCACTGAAGGCTCTTCTTCAGGGATTTCAATTTTTGCAGCGATTGTTTCGCGGCGAATTTTATCGCCTGAACGTTCAGTGATTGAAAGGCTATTTAAATTTGAGAAGTGTGAGTTGAAGCCTTGAGCATCTTTATTTAAGACACGTGCAGCTAGACGAGAGTTATCATTATCATTGGTAAATGATGACTGAACCATCTCTGCTTGCGATTGGCTCAGCACGATGGTCGAGGCAATGGCCAGTATATATTTAAGTGATGACTGCATTTATAAACTCCAAAAGACAACGCTTTTTTCTTTAAACTAAGTGGCTGAAAGATAAAAAAACTTGCCTGTTAATTCACTTTTGCAACAGCATTTGACGAAATGGATAATATTCATGCAGTCATAAGCATGTCTAGTGTTTAATTAAAATAATGATAAAAACTACATAAACTGAACGTTTTTTGATTAAAAAATAATCAACATTGTAACATGATATTAAAAATGCCGAATTTTACATCATTTTTAAATATTTTTTTGTTGACATTTTAATCTTGAGTAAAAAGCTAGCCTTATCGGCTAGCAATTTCAGCCCCTAACTGCCACACCGCAGTCGCATACATACGACTCTTATTGTAGGTTGTGATCACCTGAAAATTAGGGTAGGTAATGTAATAACTTTGCCCATAGTTTTCCTGTAGTTGGATCACATTCACCATATCTAAATCATCAATTTTCACAATCGGATTGGTGGGTTGAATGCCCTGATTTTTCAGCACACCATAAGGCGTCGGTAAAGTTAAATCTTTGGCAATCACAGATTCAGGATTAGAACCACTATAGCGAGCTGGGAATCCAATTGGCTGATTTCGTTGCCAGCCATGATTTGCTAAATAGTTGGCAATCGAGCCGATAGCATCCACTGCTGAATTTCGTAAATCGACATGACCGTTACCGTCATAATCCACCCCAAACTTTGGAATGTTGCTTGGCATAAATTGTGGGTAGCCCACCGCACCCGCGTATGAACCAACGACCGAGTTGGTTGGTACGCCATCTTTATAGCTCCACGCGATTAATGCACTGAGTTCATCTTGGAAATATTGCTTACGGCGTTCGTAACCAAATCCTAAAGTCGCTAAGGCATCACGAGTCACAAAATTACCTTTATTGCTCCCAAAACCTGTTTCTACCCCTAAAATGCCGAGAATGACGGACTGGGGTACACCAAATTGTTGTTCGGCACGGTTTAAGGTATCCGCATATTGTTCTTTAAAGCGGACACCACGTTGAATGGTGCTTTCAGCCATAAAGTTGGTTTTATATTCGTACCACGGTTTGCTTTCACCTGGACGATTCATAATGTTAATAATATTGGGCAAGTTTTTAGAGCCATTCATGGCCCAATCGACTTGTTCAGCAGACAGTCCATAGTTTTGCATGGCTTTTTGCTTGAAGCTGATATAGTCAGGATGAGAAGCGAAATCGTTGGCTTGGCAAAAGCTGGTGATTGACAAAGCGCCAATCAATAAAGGTAAACGTTTAACTTTGTTATAAAAGTTTAAATTTAACATAGAAGTCTAATTTCCAGAGTCATGATGGGCCGTGGACCAAAGCGAATAGAGCGAAGCTCTAAACTACGCATTTATATTATGTCGAAATTTTTGTGAACAGAGTCTAGTTTGGACAGGCTTTAAGATAACACTGTCTGTACTAAAGCGGGCAAATAGGGATACAAAAAAAGACAAACACAGGCTATATATAAGGCAGATCAAGGAAAACAGGATAGAGCTTCATAGATTTTTTAGTGTGACGGTATAAGTCAAGTTTTACTCATTGATATAAAAAGCTCGGTATCTACATTTAAGCCCATTTTTTATTGAAGACTTTATGGCAAAAGTATGCATTTATACAAAACGTAAGGAATTACAGCTTAGAAACAAAAATGACCCTATATAAATAGAGTCATTTGATCTGAAAAGTCGCGAAAGGCTTTTAGTCTTTAAGCATGAAATAAAGTGTCGTGATACTCAGCTAAAGCTAAAAGTTCATCTTTGGTTAAATTTGGGATGATTTTATTCGCTGCAATATGAACCGCTTTAATGACAGCCGCAGAACCGATATCGGCTGCTTTACGCTTGATCATGCCCAAATCGAGGGTTTTATTAAAGTCATTCATAAAGTGGCGTACAGTCGCTTCAGCAAACTGTTTATAGAGTTCGGTTAACGCAGCTTTATCTACTTCATTGCCTGCTTTAATTTCAGCAAAGTTATATTTGAGGCTGGTCACTAAGCTTGCATCTAAAGCTTCACCCACACGGAACTGACCTTCAGCATCTTTAAACAAGCTTTTTTCAGAAAACTGAATTGAAGCTTGCACTACGTCGTTTGATGCTTTGCCTAAGAGTTGCTTCAACAAAACCGCAACTGTTGACTTAATATAGCCAGCCAGTTTTTCCGCTGTATCTCGTTTATCACTCGGTGGAAAACGGCGTACTAACTCAGTTAAAATGGCATCAATAATTTCATCATTGATCAGTAGTGCTGTTTTGTCTCGAAGTGGATATAAAGGTTCACTTGAGTCTTTCTTCTGCTGAGCAGTTTGAATAGTCTGTAAAAGTTCAGTCGATGGAATAAAACCAAAAAATGGCATCGTGTATTAACCTCAATGTTCTTTATTTTATTGTCGCGCCAATCGAATTGGGCGGGGCATCCATGACACATCAGACACACGACACGGGTTGATATCTAAACCACCACGGCGTGTATAAGCTGCGTACACCATCAGCTTTTCAGGTTTCAAATTTTGCCAAATATCGGCAAATATTTGTTCCACACATTGTTCGTGGAAGCCGTTGTGCTGACGGTAAGAGATAATATAAGCCAGTATGCTGTTATAACAAGGCTTTTTACCTTTATATCTGATAAATACCGTACCCCAATCTGGTTGTCCAGTGACTGGGCAGTTACTTCTGAGTAAATGCGAGTAAATCTGTACTTCAACATCTTCAGCAGCGCTATCCAATGCCAACAGATTTGCATTGGGATGATTTTCCAGTTGGGTTGGAATCAGTTCATCAATACAGATGCCTTCAGGCTGACTAACTTGCACATCATCAACATGAAACAACTCAATACTCACATCTGCACCAGCCGCCGCCGATAAATCCTGTTCAACCGTTGCTTTAAATGCAGCTTTAGACTCAAACTGAGTAAAGTTCATGCTATTAAAGTAGAGTTTTAATGACTTTGACTCAATGAGATTGGGCGAGGTGGCAGGCAGACTGATGCGACCAATAGCAACTTGCGGAATACCGTGGTGATTTAGCCAAGAAATTTCAAAAACATGCCACCAGTCTTTACCTTGTTGAATACCTTCAACATGCGCATAGTGCTCACGTGCAGTGGCACGGGCAATAGGAAAAAGAATGTCGGGTTGATAAGTTGTTGGGTAATTGGTGTCTTTACCCAAAAGAGAATGTTCTACACTCATTATTCACGCATTCCTGAACCACGAGAAAGTAAATAGTAAGCAATGCCATAAAGCACTGCACAACATATAGTCATAACGGATAGGGAGACGACGACGTTAACATCGCTATGACCTAAAATACCGAAACGAAAAGCATTGACCATATATACAATCGGATTGATCAACGATAAATTTTGCCAAAAAGGGCTGAGTGCTGAAATGGCATAAAATACGCCGCCTAAATAAGTTAAAGGCGTCAGCACAAAGGTTGGGATGATGGAGATGTCATCAAAAGATTTAGCATACACAGCATTGATAAAACCACCCAGTGAAAATAAGAACGAGGTGACCAAGACGGTGTAAATGGTAACAAACCAATTGGTAATATACAGGTCAGTAAAAAATAAACTCATAGCTGTTACTATAATACCGACCAAGACTCCGCGACAGACACCACCTAAGACAAAGCCCCATAAAATGGCATGCAAAGGTACAGGACTCATGATCAGCTCTTCAATACTTTTTTGAAATTTGGCACTAAAAAAGCTCGAAGAAACGTTAGCATAACTGTTGGTAATCACCGCCATCATAATCAGCCCAGGCACGATGAACTGCATATAGCTAAAACCGCCCATCTCACCAATACGAGAACCGACCAAATTACCAAATATCACAAAGTACAAACTCATGGTAATGGCAGGTGGAAGCAAGGTTTGTGGCCAGATGCGCATAAAGCGACGAATTTCTTTATGCACCAGAGTATATAAAGCTACGCTAAGTTGATTTAAGTTCATGGCGTAGTTCCTTCGAGATTTTTTTCGACCATCTTCACAAACAGTTCTTCTAAACGGTTGGATTTGTTCCGCATACTACGAACTTGGATTCCTTGCGATTCGAGCAATTGAAATAAGTCATTGAGAGTATGTGCTCTATCCATAGTTACTTCTAAAGTCACGGCGTCGACTAAATGGAAACGAACCCCAATAATGTCGATATGAATTGGCTCAATCGGTGTGGCCAAATCAAAAATAAAGGTTTCTTCATTCAGTTGATTGAGGAAGTTTTTCATGCTGGTGTCTTCTTTAATCACACCACGGTCAATAATGGCAATTCGACGACATAGCATTTCCGCTTCTTCTAAATAGTGCGTTGTTAAAATGATCGAGGTACCTTTACTGTTCATTTCTGTGAGGAAGTCCCACATCGAACGACGCAGTTCAATGTCAACCCCTGCTGTGGGTTCATCTAAAATAAGCAGTTTCGGTTCATGCATCATGGCACGGGCAATCATCAGGCGACGTTTCATACCACCTGAAAGCATACGGGCTTGAACACCGCGTTTTTCCCATAAGCCGAGTTTTTCTAAATATTCTTCGGCACGAACTTCTGCAATTTTTTTAGGAATACCATAATAGCCCGCTTGTGTGACTAAGATATCGAAGGTTTTTTCAAACTGACCGAAGTTAAACTCTTGATGTACAACCCCTAAGCACTGTTTGGCTTGAGAAGGGTGCGTGTCGAGATTATGTCCAAAAATTTCGACAGTACCTGCGGTTTTCTTGGTCAATGAGCTGATAATACCAATCGTTGTAGATTTGCCTGCACCATTTGGTCCAAGAAGGGCATAGAACTCACCTTCAGGAACAGTTAGATTGATGCCTTTTAAGGCCTGAAACCCATTTTTATAGGTTTTGGACAAATCTCTTAACGTCAATGCATCAGTCATGAAATTCTCGAATGATTAATAGTGGCACTATTGTGAGCGATTATGCCTAATAAACCAAGTAATCTACTCGCAATTCTGTGTTGCAGATATGGAACATTGTATAAAGCATAAGCAGGAAAATCACTCTAAGCTATATAGATGCTTTACCTTGTGATTTTTTTTGATATGATGTGCTCGCGCGCTCATAGCTCAACTGGATAGAGTACAGGTCTCCGAAGCCTGTGGCGTGGGTTCGAGTCCCGCTGAGCGCACCAATTTATTGTTATTTATCAATAGTTTGCATTTTTTCACACGTGTATTTAAATGGGTTTTCGAGGGTAATCATTCCCTTAAAAATTAAAAGCAGTATGAAAAATATACAAAAGTCTAAATTTGAAAATATCAGTGACTAACTTTTGCGCTTTCTAAAAGCATAAAACACATTTTTAATAGATTTTATCTTAGAGTCATGTTTTAAAGACAATAGTCTATTTTTAAAACCATTCTCAATATTTGGCTAACTCAGCTTAACGAATACTTTGGTTTAGCATCTCATTATATAAATGAACCCTTGATACGACTAAAACTGGAACATGAATAGATATTTACCATGCTCCTGAGCAGTTGGACATGGAATTTCCTTGCAAGCATCCATATACATCATAAAAATGATTTCAATACTTTCTAAGGCTTCAGCCAATGCTTTATCCAAAAAATACCTACGCTATTTAATTTTGCCAGATCACGAGCACTTGCAATAAATGCATCACTTTCTTGCATAATTTTCACTGAATATTTCATAGTTATATACATGAGACTAATATGACGAGTTCACTAAGCTGCTAAAAAGGTTAGGGCTATAGCTTCAGATCCTTTTATCTGCAATTTTTTTGCTATTTCGTTTTTGGATAGTTTGGTAAAACAATTTTTTACTGATTAACTCAATAATCATGTATGAATCCTTTCCTTAAGCAACAGAACAACCCTTTATGCTAGACGTGTCATTTTATGTTGTTGTAATTGATAGCGGTTCTTTGTAAAACGATAACTGATAATAAGATATTTCTTCTTGGAGCTCGGCTCTCAAGTCTTCTAAAAGAGCTGCGAGAATGTTAGCTCTAAGTTTGTCTGTCTGTGTTAATCATTACTTAAGTTTGCTTGTATGCTAAACAATTTGTACTGTTGAGAGGATTGAGTACAGCTTCAAATGTCTAATCATGATATTCCATAGACGTAGAAGAATGTATTTATTTACTGGCGCTTTAAATAGAGGAGATACGAGTACAATTACGTCCATCATTTTTTGCTTCATATAGTTTTTGGTCTGCAAGCTTAATCACGTCATCGACACTTTCTGCATCTCGTGGCCAAGATGCAATGCCAATTGAAACGGTAATATGTCCCACTGGATCAAGATAGCTTTGTGCAACAGCTTCTCGAAGTCGTTCAGCTGCTGTATATGCAACTTTGGGATCTTCATGCACGACAAATACAGTAAACTCTTCTCCGCCAACACGACAGCAAATATCATGCTTACGGAAATTGTTCATCATGTGAGATGCTAGTTTCTTTAATACATGATCTCCTTGATCATGGCCATAGCTATCATTAATTGCTTTGAAGTGATCAATATCTATGTTGAGTACTGAAAAAGGAGTGTTTGTTGCTTTTAATTCATTTAAAAATAATTTCATGCCTCGGCGGTTATATAGTTCTGTAAGCGGGTCTGTATTTACGTGCTGTTTAAGTTCTGCAATTTCATCTTTAAAGTGTTTAGAACTCAAAAGCAATGAAGTGCGAAAACGCAATGCTTCAAAATACCAAGGATCTATTTTCTTGATATCTTGATCAATATTGGGGCGTGTGAGCATGCTTGCCATTTGAGCAAGTTTATTGAGCGGAGAAGAGATTAAGTAGGATAGTTTCCAAACAAAAATAAAGAGTACAAGATAGAAAATCAGCATACCCAAGGTCACTTTGACAATAATAGCGTTCGCTTGGCTGAGCAATTC
>NZ_BKFU01000021.1:0-51097 GCF_008980265.1 Acinetobacter sp. TUM15064
ACCACCGAATTTCTTCGCACATACAGTTGCAATTGCAGCTGTTAAAGTTGTTTTACCATGGTCAACGTGACCGATTGTGCCCACGTTAACGTGTGGCTTATTACGTTCAAACTTAGCCTTAGCCATGAGATCTTCCTTTTTAAACTACTCATGCAGGATCACTGCATGAGCACTTGGTTTTTAACTATGAATTAGTTTGGGCTTATAGTAATCGAAAGATTACTCGTCGTCACCTTTTTTACCGCCAGACTGGAATTTAGAAATGATGCCTTCAGCCACGTTACGTGGAGTTTCAGCATATTTAGCAAATTCCATAGAGTATGTTGCACGGCCTTGAGACATAGAACGCATTTGAGTCGCGTAACCAAACATCTCCGCAAGTGGAACTTCAGCTTTAATTGCTTTAGTACCGCCAGGCAAGTCATCCATACCTTGAACCATACCACGACGACGGTTTAAGTCACCCATGATATCGCCCATGTAGTCTTCTGGAGTTTCTACTTCAACTTTCATGATCGGTTCAAGCAAGATAGGATCTGCTTTCATGAAACCGTCACGGAATGCGTAAGAACCTGCCATTTTGAACGATAATTCGTCCGAATCGACATCGTGGTAAGAACCGTCAAATAATGTAGCTTTAATGCCAACAACTGGGTAACCAGCAAGGACACCATTCTTCATACGCTCTTGGATACCTTTATCCACAGCACCGAAGAATTCTTTAGGAACTACACCACCAACAACTTCTTCAGCGAACTCGTAGTCTTTACCAGCATCAGGATCCATTGGCTCTAAACGTACGTATACGTGACCGAATTTACCTTTACCACCAGTTTGACGTACGAATTTACCTTCTTGTTCAACTGACTTTTTAATCGTTTCACGGTAAGAAACCATTGGTTTACCAATGTTTGCTTCAACACCGAATTCACGTTTCATACGGTCAACAATGATGTCAAGGTGAAGCTCACCCATACCAGCAATAATTGTTTGACCTGACTCTTCGTCAGTACGAACGCGGAATGATGGATCTTCCTTA
Organism: Acinetobacter sp. TUM15064; assembly: GCF_008980265.1. Classification (NCBI taxonomy): domain Bacteria; kingdom Pseudomonadati; phylum Pseudomonadota; class Gammaproteobacteria; order Moraxellales; family Moraxellaceae; genus Acinetobacter; species Acinetobacter sp. TUM15064. Next base: position 1,040 of record NZ_BKFU01000021.1, read on the forward strand.
GCCAAACGACCTAAAGCAATTGACATTTTTTCTTGGTCAGCTTTAGTTTTTGGTTCAACAGCCAATGCAATTACTGGCTCTGGGAATTCCATACGCTCAAGTGTGATGACATTTTTCTCATCACAAAGTGTATCACCCGTAGTTACGTCTTTAAGACCTACACACGCAGCGATATCACCTGCACGAATTTCTTCAACGTCTTGACGATCGTTCGCGTGCATTTGCACGATACGGCCGATACGTTCACGTTTAGATTTAACTGGGTTATAAACAGAATCACCTTGTTTAAGAACACCAGAGTAAACACGTACGAAAGTTAAGTTACCTACGAATTTGTCGTTCATGATTTTGAACGCAAGCGCAGAGAACGGAGCTTCGTCAGATGCTTCACGAATCGCTTTAGTTTCAGCTTTGTCGTCAAGTACACCTTCAATAGCTTTAACTTCTGTAGGTGATGGTAAGAATTCAATTACTGCGTCCAACATACGTTGAACACCTTTGTTTTTGAACGCTGTACCACAAAGCATTGGTTGAATTTGACAAGCCAAAGTTTGAACACGTAGACCATTAACGATGTCTTCTTTAGAAAGATCACCTTCTTCTAGGTACTTGTCCATTAGCTCTTCAGAAGCTTCAGCAGCAGCTTCAACCATGTTTGTACGCCATTCTTCAGCAGAAGCTAGAAGTTCAGCTGGAATTTCACCGTACTCAAACTTCATACCTTGTGAAGCTTCATCCCAAATGATCGCTTTCATTTCGATCAAGTCGATTACGCCTTGGAAGTTTTCTTCAGCGCCAACAGGAATCACTACAGGTACTGGAGACGCGCCTAAACGAGTCTTCATTTGTTCAACAACACGGAAGAAGTTTGCACCTGTACGGTCCATCTTGTTCACGAATGCTAAACGAGGTACTTGGTATTTGTTTGCTTGACGCCATACAGTTTCAGACTGAGGTTGTACACCACCTACAGCACAGTAAACCATACATGCACCATCAAGAACACGCATAGAACGCTCAACTTCAATTGTGAAGTCAACGTGTCCCGGTGTATCAATTACGTTGATACGGTGTTCAGGGAATTGCTTAGACATACCTGACCAGAATGTAGTCGTAGCAGCAGAAGTAATGGTAATACCACGTTCTTGCTCTTGCTCCATCCAGTCCATTGTTGCTGCACCATCGTGTACTTCACCAATTTTGTGAGATACACCTGTGTAGAACAAAATACGTTCTGTAGTTGTGGTTTTACCAGCATCAATGTGCGCAGAAATACCAATGTTACGATAACGAGAAATTGGGGTTTGACGAGCCATGATTTCTTGCATTCCTAAATTTTGTTGTTTAAAACAGGACGCTTTAAGCTGGCAGACAGCTTAAAGCGATTCGATGACAGTTTGGCGTAAACCAAGCTGTCACCCTCCTGAATAGGGGCTGTTTTAGTCGCTTAGAAGCGGTAGTGAGAGAATGCTTTGTTGGCTTCAGCCATACGATGCACGTCATCACGTTTTTTAACCGCTGCGCCTTTACCTTCAGCTGCATCAAGCAACTCACCAGCAAGACGTAAAGCCATAGTTTTTTCAGAACGCTTAGCAGCAGCATCTACTAACCAACGCATAGCTAGAGCAGTACGACGGGATGGGCGTACTTCCATAGGTACTTGATAAGTAGCACCACCAACACGGCGTGCTTTTACTTCAACCATAGGACGAACTTTTTCAAGAGTAGTCTCGAAAAATTCAACTGGGTCTACTTTGTTTTTTTCTTGAACGCGGTCTAAAGCACCGTAAACGATACTTTCAGCAATAGATTTTTTACCATCTTGCATTACGTGGTTCATGAATTTAGCGATTGTTTGGCTGCTGAACTTAGGATCCGGAAGGATTTCACGAGCAGCAACTACGCGACGTCTTGGCATTTTAAACTACCTATATATATGACACTTCAGGTTAATCCAGCCGTAGCACAAAGTGTCATGTGCTTTCGCTGGCCTTACTACACGTCGCTTGAATTTCACAAAATTAATGCAGAAATCAGACAAGCGAGACGATAAAGGATTGCAGTTCTAGCGAACTAAGAAGTTAATCTCGAAAGATTATTTCTTAGGACGTTTAGTACCGTATTTAGAACGAGACTGGTTACGATCTTTAACACCAGCACAATCTAAAGAACCACGAACGGTATGGTAACGTACACCTGGTAAGTCTTTAACACGACCACCACGGATAAGAACAACACTGTGCTCTTGTAGGTTATGGCCTTCACCACCGATGTAGCTAGAAACTTCGAAACCAGAAGTTAAACGCACACGGCAAACTTTACGCATTGCTGAGTTCGGTTTTTTAGGTGTAGTTGTGTAAACACGTGTACAAACACCACGACGTTGTGGACAAGCCTTCAACGCAGGAACTTTAGATTTTTCAACTAAAGTCGTACGACCCTTACGGATCAACTGATTTGTTGTTGCCATTTGGCAATTCTCCCGTTAATAAAAAACCCAAAAAAAAGACGACTTTTTGAGGGCATGCAATTGTAAGCTAAGACGCAAAAATGGTCAACATTTCAAACTACATGTAATGCTGACTACATCAGGACTTTTACAAATTTTCATCTATTTTAAGTAGTTTATTTTTTACTTGGCGCATTTCGTCTTTTTGTAACCTTTTTTTCAGTCGGCTCTACAGTAGGCTTCGCAGCAACTTTTGAAGCCGTATTGGGTTCATTTTGTACAAAAGACGCATTATTGTTTTGTGTGGTTTCTTCAACCTCATCCATAGGATATAAATCTGCAAGATCTTCTTCCACTTGCAGGGCTGGCTGTTGCGGTGCAACAGCATCATGGGGTTCAACCATTTGATCTGCAAGCTGCTCTAGGCCTTGTTGAACGAGATCATCGGTTGGTGTTTGTGTGCCTTTGTCTGACTTCTTCTGAACTTTCACTTTAGCAATATTTTGATGACCATCCAATGCGATTTCAGTGCCCATATTTAAGCTCTCTGTTTCCGCATCTGTTGCACTGCGTTGAGTAAGCAGTCGCGGCGATGCTTTAACTAAAAGCTCAAGTGAACGCTCATAAGCGGTCAAGGCACTTAGGCTATTGTCTTTTTGCTGAATGATATACTGGCGAGCTTGTGAAAAAATCAACTGCGCCTTTTGATGTGCATCATCCACTAAGCGCCAACTATAAGCGGCACTCACACTAGCACTGGCAATGGGTGAGAGCTTTGCTAGTTTATTGAGTAAGGATAGATTAGCAAGCGACTGCCCCCATTTCAGTTGACCATCGGCATTGGTCAACCATTTCTTCAAAGCTTCTGCATCATTGCTCGATCCCAACAACTGTTGTAACTGAGAAACATCATGGGTTTGCAAGGTACTCGAAATCGCTTTAATCGCCATCAATAAAGTTTGCTTTTCGGCAATTAAACCCAAATCAATTTGCTTAAAAATAAACTGTACGATGTCCTGATCAGACTCTTTATTTAAGTCAAAACCGTAAGAGCGCCCTACTTGATAGATCATTCGCAATGACATGACCAAAGAAGCAGGCACATCCACGGTTGAACCCACTAGACCTGTTGCCCCTGTCAATGCCCCCTGAACAATGGCAATGATCTTATTTTGTTCCGATAATGCCTGACTAATCCGCTTAGAACGGTCAACATCTTGAGTTAACATTTCAAGATCACGCACACCCGCTTCATCTAAAACAGCATCGACAGAACACATATTCGAACTAAATTGATTGAGCTGACCAAATAGATAATCAGCCGCTTTATCGGAAAGTTGCGGAGAAACAAAACTCGCCATACGGTTTGCTTTCGCATAATGTCGGCCTAATAACTGACGTGATACCGTCGGCAGGTGCTCACGTAAAACATGTTGCGGGCGCTCATAAGTTTTACTTTTTGATTTTGTTTTTGGAGTCGTGGCATCTCCTGTTGGGCTATTTGTCAGTGTTGACACCGCGTCTGGAGCCACTTGGTTTAAGAGATTTAAACCTGTATGACTGAGCTTTTTAGCCACTCCAAAGGCATTTGAAAAGAAACCACTGCGCTGTTTATTGTTTGAATCCGCCATTCCTTACCTCGTGCTTTATAATCTTTCATTTCTAGCTAAATACTAGGTGTAGTACGCATTTATCTCAATAACAATATGTGTCTTTTAGTAAAGTTGAAATGTGCTTTGCTTGATTTTAAGACAAGCTAAATTGGCATAGGATTTGCCATAAGAATTAAAAATTCTTTCTGCTATTATGATCTGCATTGAAAACATAAGAGTTGCAATTGGCTTAGAAATAAATTGTTGATTCATCTCTAAGCGCAACTCGGTAAAACCACCATATAAGGGATCTGTAAATGAAACGTGTAGTAATCACTGGCATGGGGATCAACTCATGTATCGGTAATACTTTGGAAGAAGTTACTCATGCATTACAAAACGGGATTTCTGGGACACGTTTTAACCCAACCTATGCTGAACTCAATTTTAAAAGTCATATCAGTGCTGCTGCTGAACAAGACTTTGATGGTATCGACCGTAAGCTAAAACGCTTTATGGGTGTTTGTGCTATGTATGCATATAACGCTGCGGTTGCTGCGGTTGAAAATGCAGGCTTAACAGCCGAGCAAATTGGTGGCAATCCACGCTATGGTATCGCAGGCGGTTCAGGTGGTGGTTCAACTGCATCTGTAGTTGAAATGAAAGAATTGTTAGACACCAAAGGCGCACGTAAAGTTGGTCCGTTCTTCGTACCACGTAATATGTCGAACACAATTACAGCAAACGTTGGTGTTGCTTTTAAAATGCAAGGTGTTGCACACACCATTACCAGCGCATGTGCAACCTCTGCTGATGCAATTGGTTATGCCTACAACCTGATTCAACTCGGCAAACAAGACTTAATGCTTGCAGGTGGCGGTGAGGAAGATCACTGGTCTCAAAGCTTGTTGTTTGATGCCATGGGTGCACTGTGCTCAAAGTACAATGACACACCAGAAACAGCGTCTCGTCCTTATTCTGCTGACCGTGACGGCTTCGTGATTGCTGGCGGTGGCGGTTTTGTGGTGCTTGAGTCTTTAGAGCATGCGCAAGCACGTGGCGCCAACATTTTGGCTGAAGTCGTAGGTTATGCTGCAAACTCTGACGGTGCAGACATGGTTGCACCATCAGGTGAAGGTGCGACACGTTGTGTACTGATGGCACTTGAAGAAGCAAAACAGCACGGCGTCGACAAAATTGACTATGTGAATACGCATGGGACATCAACGCCTGCTGGTGATGTGACTGAGTTAAAAGCAATGGAACGTGCATTTGGCGAAGGTCAAGTTCCTCCACTGAGCTCAACTAAGTCAATGACAGGTCATAGCTTAGGTGCAGCAGGCGTACAAGAAGCGATCTACTCTGTCCTAATGATGCAAAATGACTTTATTGCACCCAACATCAACGTGACTGAACTAGATGAAGGCGCAAAACCATTTGATATCGTGCTTGAAAAACGTGACGCAAAATTGAATACTGTGATGAGTAACAGTTTCGGTTTTGGCGGCGTAAATGCATGTCTCATTTTCAAAAAATGGGAAGGCTAAGCCGCCCATTTTAGGGTGACTTGATGGATGCTCCTTCTGATGCTTTCTTGTGGGTAAAAGCATTACATATTATTGCCGTGGTGTGTTGGTTTGCTGCACTGTTCTACTTACCACGGCTCTATGTTTACCATGCCATGAGTGATGATGCAGTCAGTCATCAACGTTTCGAGGTTATGGAACGTAAGTTATACCGTGGCATTATGTGGCCGTCGATGATTGCAACACTGATCACGGCACATTTCTTGGTCGATTGGGGGGATGCAACACGCCACTATCATGAAGCCCTGTGGTTCTACCTCAAAGTCGGTTTGGTTGGACTGTTGGTGATTTACCACTTTGTTTGCGGTTATTACCGTAAGAAATTGATTGGTCATGCACACTACAAGTCACACAAATTTTGGCGCTTCTTTAATGAAATGCCGACCCTCATTTTATTTGCTGTGGTGATTTTAGTCGTGGTTAAACCGACATTTTAAAATCCCACAGTTAAAAAGCCCCGATTGATTTGGGGCTTTTTAATGTCTGTAAAAATCAACAGTACAACTCAAGATCCACGCTATGACCGTATCCCAAATTGACGAATCTTCAAATTGAGCGGGGTCGAATAATATTTCTCAATCGCCCAACTCAAAATAAACACCGCGATAAAATAAACAGGCAACAACATCAACTTTTCAGCCGCTAAAGTGTCTTTGGGGAAATACACCACTTTCATTAAGCCAAGAATAATCAAATGAAACAGATACATTTCATAGCTACGCTGCCCAATCCAGACCAAACTCCGTGCCGCGTATGAGACAGGTTTAACTTCGGGATCTTGGGCAAAACACAATATGAGTAATGCCGTCAGTAACGCAAATACGCTGATGCTCCAAGTACTCACCTCTTTGATGGGTGCGTAAAAATATAAAGCAGTCATCAGAAGCGTTGTTACTGCAACAATCATTTTTTGATTATAAATAGTTCCCTTGAAATACTGTGCATACATTGCGGTGAGGCAGCCAATCGCAATTCCATCAAAGCTAGAGAAATAGTGATATAGATAAGCCCCACTTTCCTCGCCAAAATGCAGGGCACGAAAATACGGTGCATAAGCGATTATCGCGAGCAGCAAAACAATAAAGCCTTTGCCCCGACCAAGCCCTAAACACAGGACAGGAAAGGCTAAATAGAAAACTTCTTCAACCGATAAAGACCACAATACGCCCAAAGCATAGTTCACCCAACCGTATTCAATAATCAGTAGATTCATCCAGAAACTCAAAGCTGAAAGAACAGTCACAGCATAGGACACCTCTACGCCATTGGGCGACTGATTGATAAAGGGTTGTAATCCTAAACTTCCGAGCACACTAACCATCGCGACCAATAACACCAGACACGGCATAATTCGGGCAATACGACGGATATAAAAATCTTTCAGTTTAATCTGCGCCAAAGAACCACTGCGCTGTAAAGTATGTTGGGTAATCAAAAAACCCGAAATGACAAAAAATATGGTCACACCATAGTTGCCATTTCTTGCAATCAAAGTACTTAAGCTCTCGCCCCCAATGGGAATGCCGAGAACCGTATCGTGTAATTTATACGGAATATTGAAATGGTGAATCAGCACCAACAGGATGGACACGCCACGCAGGATGTCAATTTTATAATTACGCATAAATCATTGTTAAAATTTTAAAGTGCTTCATTAAAAGTGAAACCATCAGATTTAAATAGCTTTTATATATAAAATCATACAATCATCTAACACTGAATTAGAACCCATTGATTCAGCTTAAGCAAAAAGAAAGCCCTGCTTATGCAGGGCTTTCTTTCAAACATCACGAGTACAGAATGAATTTACTTAGTTATCCAGTTGCTGTTCTAACAGACGTTTTTTCATACGTGGCTTGTACAGCAGTTGATAGGTCACGGCTAAAATAATCACCCATAGCGGACTGATCATCAATGCGCGAAGGGTATCCGCCTCTAAACTCAAAATAACCAACGTGAAGAATAAGAAGATTAAGACCACATAAGACATCCAAACACCGCCCGGCATTTTAAAGGTCGACTTTGCATGTAGCTCAGGACGCAATTTACGGTAGCGGATATAGCACACCATAATAATGCTCCAAATACTGATAAACAGAATCACACACAATGAGCTGGCTAATGTAAAGGCTTCAACGGTGTTTGGTACAAAATACTGTAGCGCCGCACCTGCCATGATAAAGGCACATGAGAAGAATAGGCCTTTTGCTGGTACAGCACGTTTTGACAGACGCGCTAGGCTCTGTGGTGCTTGCCCTTCTCTTGCCAAACCAAACAGCATCCGTGATGTAGAGAACACACCACTATTCATGGAAGACATCACTGAAGACAGTACCACCAAGTTCATAATGATGGCTGAAGTTGGGATACCCGCATGTAAAAATAGTGAAACGAATGGGCTTTGATCCGCAGGAATTTGATTCCATGGTGTCACCGACATCACGACAAATAGCGACAACACATAGAATAAAATAATACGGGTTGGAATCGCATTCACTGCTTTCGGTAAGTTCTTTTCAGGATCTTTGGTTTCAGCAGCCATGGTTCCAATCAGCTCTACACCGACAAAGGCAAAGAGTGCTATTTGGAAGCCTGCTAAAAAGCCACTACCGCCTTGAGGGAACATCCCACCATGCGACCAAACATGACTGAAGCTTGCAACTGAACCGCCCGGTGCTTGGAAATGGCTAAACACCATAAAGCCACCAATCACGATCAACCCTAAAATGGCTAAAATTTTGATTAAAGCAAACCAAAATTCAATTTCGCCAAAAAGTTTCACGGTCAGCAAATTTAGCCCAAGGACAAACAGCACACAGCCGACACTGATTAAAGCCTGTCCCATAGGCGTAAAGGTCATATCTGGCGGGAGCCAAAAGCCAAGATAGTTAATAATGGCTGCCAAGTCCGCAATACCGACCAAGACCCAACCGAGCCAATAGGACCAACCGATATAGTAACCCGCACCCGGCCCAATCAGATCATGAGCCATGTCGATAAACGACTTATAGTGCAAATTGGACAATAGAATTTCGCCCAATGCACGCATTAGGAAGAAGAACATGGTCCCGATAATCATATAAATGATCAGAATAGAAGGACCAGCAAGAGAGATAGTTTTGCCCGAACCCATAAATAGGCCCGTCCCAATCGCGCCACCAATGGCAATCAATTGCAGGTGGCGGTTAGATAATTTCCGTTGTAATTCATGCGATGATGCATTTGCACCGTCAGCTTGTGGTGTGGTCGTCATAATTTAACATCCTGTTAATGTCCTTTTTTGCGTATAAACCATGTTCATACAGTGCTCGTTTTCCTAACGGGCGGTATTTATACGCTGATCAGCCATTCAGCCTGAGCCAAAGGGCTGATACACACGGGGAGAGTTTAAAAAATTAGTTTTGTGCAGCAGTTACTGCAATTTCGATCAACCAGTTTGGATTCACCAAATCAGCTTGAATCGTGGCACGTGAAGGCGCCACACAACCGTTCATCCAATCAATCCAAATCGCATTGACTGTTGAAAAATCAGAGAGATTTTTGATGTAAAGCTGAGCAGATAACAAACGTGATTTATCTGTATTTGCCAAAGCTAAAAGCTCATCAATCGTTGCTAAAATTTCACGGGTCTGACCTGCGACATCATTGTCGGTATTTTTTGGCACTTGCCCTGACAAATACACCACTTGATTAAACACAGTGACTGCACTCATGACTTCGTTGGTGTTGAATTTTTGAATGTCTGAATGTGACATAGGTCTTTCCTTGTATGAAACTGTATAAAAATAAAATTTAATCTTGGATAAAATTGACACGTGCAGTGACAGCACACATCAGCTCATAGCCAATCGTGCCTGAACCTGCTGCGACTTCATCAATACTAAGCATAGCGCCCTGTTTCGATGTACCCCACAACACCACTTCGTCGCCAACTTGGGCATTTGGGAGGTGAGATAAATCAACTGCCAACATGTCCATGCTGACCCGTCCGACCAAGCTACTGCGTTGTCCATCGACTAAAATAGGCGTGCCTGTTGCGGTAATCCGTTGATAACCATCGGCATAACCACAAGCCACAATACCCACACGCATGTCGTTTTCAGCAATGAACTTTGAGCCATAACCGACACTATCGCCTGCTTTTAACTGCTGAATGGCAATCAACTCGCTACGCAAACTCATGGCAGGTTGCAAATCCCAGTCTTCAATGGAGTGGCTTGGATAATCTGGAGAACTGCCATAAAGCATAATGCCGCTACGGATTACATCCGACTGCAACTGTTCATGACGTAAGATGGCTGCGCTGTTGCTGACTGAACGTGCACCCGGTAGATCATGGGTAATGGCATCAAACAACTGACATTGATGCGCAATGCCATCACGTCCGAAACGCTCACCATCGGCATCCGAAAAATGCATCATATGGGTCAAACGTCGAACTTGAGGCAAGTTTAAGAGCTGCTGCCATACTTGACGGTACTGTTCAGGACGGAAACCTAAACGGTTCATGCCGCTGTTCATTTTTAAATAAACATCGAACTGCGCCTCTAAAGGAAAACGCGCTAACCATTCAAGTTGATATTCACTATGAATACTGAAGCTTAAACCTAGCTCATGGCAGTCAAATAGATCTTGCTCTGAGAAAATACCTTCGAGTAACAGAATTGGGCCTGTCCAGCCCAAAGCACGAATGCGTTTTGCCTCTGCCAAATCGAGCAGCGCAAAACCATCGGCAGATTTGAACGCTTGATAGACGCGTTCAATACCATGACCATAAGCATTGGCTTTGACCACCGCATAGACTTGGCTATTCGGCATTTTAGTGCGAGCAACATTTAAATTATGCTGCAGTGATTGGCTATGAATCACTGCAGTAATTGGACGTGGCATTTTCTTCTTCCTTGAATCAATACGGCCTAAAACGGATTAGGCTGCTGAAGGATAACGTTGAATAGAGAGACCTTCAGTACTGATGTCTGGTTGATGATTCATCACCAAGTCACTGATGAGCTTGCCTGAACCACATGCCATGGTCCAACCCAAGGTGCCATGCCCTGTATTTAAGAATAGGTTTTTAAAACGAGTCGCACCAATGATTGGCGTTGAGTCTGGTGTCATTGGACGTAAACCTGTCCAGAAACTTGCTTCAGCTAAATTTCCACCTGGGAATAAGTCCTGAGTCACCATTTCCAAGGTCGCACGGCGGTCTTGGTTTAAGCCGTGGTTGAAACCGCTCAGTTCAGCCATACCCCCTACACGGATACGTTGGTCAAAACGCGTGATGGCAATTTTATAAGTTTCATCAAGAACCGTAGACTGCGGTGCAAATGCAGGATCTACAATTGGAATGGTTAGTGAATAGCCTTTGACAGGGTACACAGGCAAATTCAAATTCAATGGTTTCAAGAAATCACGTGAATAACTACCAAAAGCAAGCACATAGCGGTCTGCTGTAAGCACTTGACCATCCACCACCACGCCTTTGATTTCATCCCCTTCAACCACTAGTTTTTCAACATTTTGGTTAAATTTAAATTCTACACCCATGTCTTTTGCAAGGTTTGCCAAAGCATTAGTAAATAGGTAACAGTCACCTGTTTCATCATTCGGTAAATGCAAACCACCGACTAATTTATCTTTAGCATATTCTAAAGCTGGCTCAACTTTGGCTAAGTCATCTTTTAATAATAGTTCGTAGTCGACGCCACATTCTTTTAATACTTGGATGTCACGTTGTACGGCATCCAATTGAGCTTCATTACGGAAAACCTGCAAAGTTCCTTTCGCACGGTTTTCATAGTGAATGCCAGTTTCTTTACGCAGTTCACGTAAGCAGTCACGGCTGTATTCAGCAACACGTGTCATACGCTCTTTGTTAATGGCATAACTTTGTGGGTTGCAGTTTTTTAACATCTGCGCCATCCAGTTTAACTGCCACATGCTACCATCAATGTTAATGGCTAAGGGTGCATGATGTTGGAACATCCACTTTACAGCTTTAAACGGAATACCGGGTGCAGCCCACGGTGTAGAATAACCTGGAGAGATTTGCCCTGCGTTACCAAAGCTAGTTTCTTCAGCAGGACCAGCCTGACGGTCTAAAACCGTAACGCTTGCGCCTTGTTGTGCAAGGTAATATGCACTTGCAACACCGATGACACCACTACCTAAGACAATTACACGCATGACTGATCCCTTACACACACTAGTTTATTTCACTAGTATATTTTTAGGTTAATAGTTTTTTTCACTGTTTTTAATATTATAATCTAGGTAAATCACCACTTTTGTCGCGCTAAAATTCTAAACATAGGAAATTTATAATGCGTAAATTAGATCGGATTGATCAGCAGATTTTAGACATTTTGCAGCGCGATGGACGAATTGCAATTAGTGAATTGGCCTCTCGCGTTAACCTCTCAACCACGCCATGCTCGGAACGCGTCAAACGCTTAGAGCGTGATGGTATTATCATGGGTTACTACGCACGCCTCAATCCGCAACTGGTCGATCGAAACCTATTGGTGTTTTTAGAAATTAAGCTATCAGCCAAGTCTGGCGATGTGTTTGATCAAGTGGCGCGTGACTTGGTCGAGATTCCAGAGGTTTTAGAATGCCATCTGATTTCAGGTGAATTCGATTATTTAGTCAAAGCCCGTTTAAAAGAAATGAGTGCCTACCGACGCCTATTGGGTGATTTACTAAAAAAACTGCCCTCTTCAGCGTCATCACACAGTTATATTGTGATGGAAGAAGTGAAAGAAAGTTTTTATTTGGACATTCGCTAAATTGCACAATAGCTTAAATCGGCATACAAGTATCTTGAGCTAAATACGCAGGGAGCTTTTGTTGTGGAAATGGCTGTTTCAAACAGAGCTGATGCCCTTTTTGATAATAATCATATGCTTCCCTATTTTTATTCAGCTCTTCTACCGATTCCTGCTTTTGTACTGCATTAAAAACTCGAATTTTATTGTCTAAAATTCGAGAACGAAGTGCATAAGGTCGCCAGTCAACAACAGCTACTTGCGCTAAAATATTTCCCACCGAATTTTTCAAAACGTATTTAGAGCGCTTCTCAGGCTGAAAATGCTCATACTGTTGCAAGAAATCCAAATACGATAGTTCAGACAATGCAATATAAGGTTCGATGTCTTTAACTTGCTGATTTAAACTGCGGTTTGGTAGATAAACCAGACGGTATTGCCAATCAGACATACCTTTTGGTACTGCTAGACTTTGAAAGGAGTGTGCATTTTGGCTCACTTCATAACGCATACTTTGCCTTAAACTCAAAGCATGCTGAGTTAAAGGTTCGACATGCACGCTCGCATGCTGAGCCTTTAGATTGAGCATATCCAGACTCTGCCAGATAAAGTTCTGCATGATATATTTCTCAATCATAGAGAGTTTCTGTCCCTGCATATTTTGTAAAGCAGAGATGTACTGTAAAAGTGCAGTCTTTGACTCATCTTTAGGTTTTAAACTCAATTGAACCGCATGCAATAAATGAAGATCGCGCAGAGTTTGATAGTCTGGCAGTACACCGTCAGCTGGAAGCAATAAAGAGACATAATCCGTACTGTTTAACCAGTGCAAATAACGCTGTATTGCAAATTGCTCTGTTGCAAACATTGCAACAAACTGAGATTGATGTTGGCGAATAAAGGATTCACTTTGTTCTGGCGTTTGTAGTAAAACCTGATTGAGTTCATCTAATACTTGTTTTTGTTCTGCCAACAACGGGTGTTTTTGCAACTGCTGTATTTGCATAGGCGCTGCTTTATTTGCGGAAGATAATGACTTACCCTGCTGTTGCCACTGCTCATAATAGCGTAAACGACCCAAGCTTTCAGGCTCAACATCTGCTTTCGCATCCATTCCCCAGGCATAGAAAAATGGATGCTGTTTCAGATCGCTTTGAAAGGCATAGTCAGCATCTATCAAGGCTTTGGTTTGAGCAGATAACTCATCATCCTGCTGTAACCAATAAACCAATCCACCACTACCGAATGCCAATATAACCAAACCCAGCAGAACTTTTTTTATCATTATTCGCATAATCAAGTATTTTATTATTTAGCAATCATACTGATTTTACTTAATAAATTGAAGTATCTCTGCAAAATTTTTAATTCGTGCTTTAGGCGCGGCTTCCGTCAACTCTTGATCAGAACCATAACCGTATTCCACCGCAATAGTCTCAATGCCGTTGCGACGTGCACCCAAAATGTCATGCTCTCGGTCGCCAACCATCAGACATTCTGCTGCTTTTAACTGCTCTTTTTCTAGAATATAAGCAATCAAATCTCCCTTATTGGTGCGCTCACCGTTCAGTTCACTGCCATAGGGGTGCACAAAGTATTGTAGTAAATTGAAATGCTCTAAGATTTGACGGGCATAGACTTCTGGTTTTGCTGTCGCCAAATACAAGTGATAACCCTGCTTGGTCAGTTTTTTTAAGGTCGGTTCAACATCGGCAAATAAATGGTTTTCATATAAACCTTTCACCGCAAAACGCTCACGATAGCCCAGTAGAGCTTGCTCTGCCAAAACATCGTCCACTGCAACATTTAAGAGTTTTGCCAAAGACGCTTTGAGTGGTGGCCCAATAATCCAGTCAATATTTAGATCATCGGCAATCGGATGCCCAACTTTGTTTAAGCCATAACGTGCGCTGGTGGTAATACCAACTTTCGGATCTGTTAATGTTCCATCTAAATCTAGCAAAATATGTTTAATCACAGCTGATCCTTCTTGGGCTTTAAATAAAATACTATCGAGAGTTCTGCTAAAGTTGCCTATACTATCGCAAATTTTCGCAACAAGGATATTTCTGTGCGTTCAACCGTACTGTGCTTTTCTGGTTTAGACCCTTCAGGTGGTGCTGGTTTACAGGCCGATATCGAAGCGATTGGTCAAAGTGGTGCGCATGCAGCCATTGCGTGTACAGCACTCACTGTTCAAAACTCGCAACAAGTGTTTGGTTTTGAAGCGACGTCAAAAGAATTGCTGTTAGCTCAGGCGCACGCTGTTGTCGGTGATTTACCGATTAAAACCGTAAAGTCTGGCATGTTAGGCACCACAGATAATATTGCAGCACTAGCTGAATTTCTACGTGAACATCCTGAGTACCAGTATGTGCTCGACCCTGTTTTAGTAGCGAACAGTGGAGGTTCACTGGGCGATCAAGCAACTTTGGTCAAAGCTTTTGTTGAACTGATCCCATTAGCAGACATTATTACTCCAAATACAGTTGAGCTACGAGCATTAACAGGTCTCGATGACTTAGATGCCGCAACGCAAAAACTGTTTGAAATGGGTGCCAAAGCGGTACTGGTCAAAGGTGGTCATGAAGACACACCAGACTATATTCGCAATGCTCTGTTTGTGAATGGCGAGCTCATTTCTGAAACTCGCTGCCCACGTTTAGCCGGTGAATATCACGGTTCAGGTTGTTCGCTGGCGAGTTTTATTGCTGGTCGTTTGGCACAAGGTGACAGTGTTAAAGTCGCAGTGCATCATGCCGAAACATGGCTCTTTGGCGTATTAAAACAGGCAGAAACACCTGTTGAAGGCGGTCAGAAAATTCCAAAGCGTTTCTAAGTAGAAAACCCTGTATATGCAGGGTTTTGTTTAACGGTCTTGATGGCGTTGTTTTAAATGTGCCACATGCTCACGATTGGTTTTCCATGACTTTTCTAGCACTTCTTTTTCAATCCGAAGCTGAATCCGTTTCAGTTTCATCGCTGGAATTACCTCTGTATTAAAGGTCTTCATATAATCGACCCATGCTTTACCTCTAAATACCGTACTGGGCATCTCAGTTTTGAACTCGCATTCAGGCATGAACACCACAGCAGAATGGATATAGTCTACATCGACAATATCTTGCAACACACTTTGCAGTACTTTGACGTGTTTATAGTTTTGATGTAGCGGATTTTGAAATTTAAAGCTCTTTTTATAAATTTTCTGCGTCCACATCTTTTGATGTTCACCACCAAAAATCCACCCCTTATAGTTTTTGGTTTCAATTACAAAAACACCAAAGGGACTTAATACAATATGGTCAATTTGGGTCGTCCCACCCTGCTCATCAGGCAAAGTCACATCGTTAATTAGAATATAACGCTCATCCAAATATAATTTCACATGCGCTTGAACCGCGAACTCCCCAAACTTTCCTTTCAGATAAGGCTTAAACACTTTTAAAAGACCAATCCCAAACAAGATCAGTAGCATCCACCATAGCTCTGAAAATACATTCCCCACAATTTGACTGATCATATTATTCATCGTTGTTTGAGTTAGAGACACGATTCTTCAAAAGAAGATAGATTAAAACATAAGATTCTGATTTTTAAATTATTAAAATAAAAAAACAAGCTTAAAAAATCCGAAAAACAAGCTTAATTCGCAATTTTCTCAAGCCATAATAAAATATCTT
This sequence comes from Acinetobacter sp. TUM15064, assembly GCF_008980265.1. NCBI lineage: Bacteria > Pseudomonadati > Pseudomonadota > Gammaproteobacteria > Moraxellales > Moraxellaceae > Acinetobacter > Acinetobacter sp. TUM15064. Next base: position 17,117 of record NZ_BKFU01000021.1, read on the forward strand.
TATTGTCCAGACCGCCTGCGAAACCAACCAATTTTCCATTCGCCCCCACCACCCGATGACACGGTGCAATAATTGAAATCGGATTTTTGCCATTGGCTGCACCCACTGCACGAACAGCTTTGACATTGCCAATCTGTAGCGCAATATCTTTATAGCTTCGGGTTTCACCAAACGGAATTTGCAGTAAAGCCTGCCAAACTTGCTGCTGAAAATCTGTCCCAGCAAAATCCAAAGGCAAATCAAAACTTTGACGCTTTGCCGAAAAATATTCGCTCAACTGTCGTTCCGTTTCCAACAAAATCGGATGCTGATTCTGTTCAACCAACTCAGCTAAGCGTACCCGTTTTGGGTTTTCATTTTCCCACAATACGGCAACCAAAGCTTGATCATGTGCCACCAGTCTCAGTACCCCGACAGGAGATGGCATATATTTAAAAAATAAGCGCATGCTTCACCACAAAAATTGTCTATTTAGCAACATTATGACGATGAAAGTTTCATCAGTACAAGTCCAGAAATGATTAAAACCGCTGCGAGCATCCGCATGGCATTGGCTGGTTCGCCCAAAATCAAAATTCCAACCAAAAATGAACCAATCGCGCCAATCCCAGTCCAAACGGTATAGGCAGTGCCCAAAGGTAAGGTCTTCATGGAATAAGACAGCAGCGCAAAACTGGCCACCATAAATACGAGGGTTAAAATACTCGGTGTCAATTTGGTAAAACCATCCGATACTTTCATCGCATAGGCCCAAACCACTTCGAGCAAACCTGCAACAATTAAAATCACCCATGCCATACGCCACACACCTTTTACCGAAACCAGAAACAACAAAGCTTCAAACGAAGGATCGCTTGAAGCTCGACAGATTTAAATGAATTTAGCTGGATGAGAGTTTCATCAAAATTAGGCCCGATACAATCAGCACCGCAGCAAACATCCGCATAGCCGTTGCGGGTTCACCTAAAATAAAAATCCCGACCAAGAAGGAACCAATCGCACCAATTCCAGTCCAAATGGTGTACGCGGTCCCTAGCGGCAATGTTCGCATTGCATAGGCCAGTAAACCAAAACTTAAAATCATGAACACAATGGTGATGATGCTGGGTGTGAGTTTGCTAAACCCTTCGGACAGCTTCATTGAATATGCCCAAACGATTTCAAACAGACCCGCAAAGATAAGAAAAACCCAAGCCATACTACCAACTCCATTTCACTAGAGTCAGGTCGTCCTGACGAATTTTCTCAATATGAGGGAGGTCGTTCCTCCTGAATATGCCTTAAATTATAGCAAAATACGCACCAAAATGAGCTATTTTTACACTTAAAAATCATTAAAGTGCAAAAGGAGTGATCTAAACCAGCAGATCACCCCTCTTTCAGCACAAATCTAGTGCAATCTCAGGTATTCACTTTAAACCTAAACGTTCGACTTAAAACTTAAAGCGAATACCCATTCCATACTGCCAACCTTTCTCTTCGTCACTTTCAACTTGCCAAGCCGTCGCTTCATTGCCTTTGCTATATTCATAGGCAATGTCCACATAAGGCATGACTTTTTTGCTGATTTCATAACGCGTCTCAAGACCGACGGCTGCACTACTGAGACCTGATTTTTTAGCATATTTAGAGTCATCACTAAAAATAATGTTCAGATCTAAATAAGGTTTAAAGATCAGCTTTTGAGTCAATAACAAGTCCCGCTCAGTTTCCAAACTAAACGCAGCATAGTTGTCTGTACCAGCATATACGTAGGCATCGGTTTCAAAGAAATACGGTGCTAAACCATGTAAGCCAAGCACCCCATCCACTTTTTCTTCCGTATCCCAGTCATGCTGTTCACGCTCCACTTTTTCAACTCGGTAACGTGCACCCGCCTGTACATCCCAAAAGTCTGAAATCATACGGCTATACAGTACTTTGGCATCATACTCAGCCTTATGCGATTCCTGCTTATCTGCATGTAGTTTGATAAACAGCTTATTTTCATCTGTCCCGATACGAGTTTCAAACTCAGACTTTAAACCACCATCACCGTCTTCATTCAGCAACCATTTGTTATCAACGGTGGTGACCGCATAAATTTGTGCACCGTGCTCTTTGCGGTGATCATGCGTATGTGCTGTTGAATCATGATTTATCTGCTGCCCATGTTGTGCACTAGACTGCGGAGCAACTTGAGTTGGAATGGTCATCGCCTGATGCTGTGCATGTTGTGACATCACAGACTCAGTGGTCATGGACATATTTTCATTTGCTTCAGCAGGCATATCATGCCCTTCATGCGCCATAGCCGCAGCACTCATCAACATTAAAGAACTGCTCAATATGCTTTTAGAAAAAAGATTAATGGTGCGCATGATGATCTCCTTTCTGAGCCTTCGACTGCTTGCTTGGTTGAGTCTGAGCTTGCTTCTCCGATGAAGGCTGACCTACCGCATTTTTCTGTTTCAGCATCTGAGCATGCTCATCGGCACTATGCTGATGATGCTCATGTGCCATATCTTTGGACTGAGCTTGACTTGTTGATTTGGCTTTTTGTTTTTCATGCTGTGCATGAGATTCAGCAGCCATAGCAACCGAACTAAACAAGACAGTAACAGCTAAGGCAAATCCTGAAAAAAGATTAGTGGTGCGCATGTTCATCTCCTTTTGGCTCAGCTTGAGCTGCTGTTTTTTGCCCTTGAATTGGGGTGGTGGACACTTGAGCGTCACTGACATTGGCCACTATCAATTTATTCATCATGCCTGAGCTCATGTGGTAAAGCAGATGACAGTGAATGGCCCATTCACCTAACTCATCTGCGGTCAGTAAAGCGGTCACTGTTTTGCCTGGTGGTACAATCAACGTGTGCTTATTCGGCATATCAACGGCAGCTTGCCCATTTTCCAGTTGCATAAACATCCCGTGCAAATGCATCGGATGTGCCATCATGCTGTCATTGATAAATTTGATCCGAATACGCTCGCCATACTTCACTTTCAACGGTTCAGCGTCGCTAAATTTTTTCCCGTTAATGGTCCACAAATAACGCTCCATAGTTCCGCCCAAACGAATCACCAACTCGCTCGTTGCCTCACGGGTATCTTTTTGGGGTTCTAAGGATTTGAGATCGCTATATTGCAATGCCTTATCACCTTTAGGCGTAGAGGCATTCGCCCAACCATAAACTGGTGTAACAGTTTTCTGTACCGAACTTGCTGTCGTATTCTGTTGCGCATGACCCATCTGTGTATGGTTCATCTCAGACATGGTCTCATGATTCATCTTTGAATGATCCATTTCAGCCATCGCTTCATGATTCATATTTGAATGATCCATTTCAGCCATCGCTTCATGATTCATCTTTGAATGATCCATTTCAACCATCGCTTCATGGTTCATCTGTGAATGATCCATACCTGAATGTTCTGAGCCGTGCCCCATATCTTCCATAGTCAACAATGAACGTGGACGGGGTGCAGGCATATGTATACTCTGTGCCATTGGGGTCAACTCATTATGCAAAGTTCCAATGGCGTAGCCTGAACGGTCAATCGACTCTGCTTCAATTTGGTAATGCCCTGCTTTCGGCTCCACAATCACATCATAAGTTTCGGCCGTTCCAATCCGAAACTCATCCACAGGAACGGGTTTAACAGGCTGACCATCTGCACTGACTACTGTCATTTTTAGATTAGGAATACGTACATCAAAAAATGACATGGCTGAGGCATTGATAAAACGTAAACGAACTTTTTCATTTGGCTTAAACATACCTGTCCAGTTCTGTTCAGGGGTTTTGCCATTGATGAGGAAGGTGTAGCCCGTGACATCGGACAAATCCGTTTTCAACATGCGCATTTGATTCCACATCGAACGGTCTTTCCATGCAGCTTTTAAACCATCACGTTGCACTTGCTTCCAAGTATCACCTAAGGTTTCGCGTTGATTTTGATAATACTCGGCAGAAATTTTCAGATTCTTCTGAATTTGTTCACTGCTCTGTTCATGGAAATCTGATAGCATCACCACATAGTCACGCTCGGCTTTTTCATGCTGCGCTAAAGGCTTTTTGTCTTTAGGATAAATGACCAATGCACCATACAGCCCGTCCTGTTCCTGTCCCTTCGAGTGTGCGTGGTACCAATAAGTTCCACTCTGGCGAACTTTGAACTTATAGACAAATTCGCTTTTCGGCTGAATGCCGTTAAACCCATTAAAACCCGGAACACCATCCATCAACCCAGGCAAAAGCAAACCATGCCAATGGATTGATGAGTCTTGATTTTTTAGGTTATTTTTGACGCGAATGACTGCATCATCACCCTCCTCAAACTCAAGCAAAGGCGCTGGAAACTGCCCATTGACACTAATCCGCTTGAGCGACTTTCCCGTTAAGTTAACGGGACTTTCATCAATCACCAATTGGTACTCTTTGACTGCGGCAAAGCTCCAAGATGATGACATCAGACACACCCCAAGGATGAGGCTTTGTTTAAATTGAATAGACATGACTAAATCCTAATAATTTTAAAAATAAAGTTTTAAAAATCAGGATTAGGCTTTAGGAGGACGTAGAATTTCTTGCCAATAGCCCACTAAATGTTGAGCGTGATAGCGAAAATGCGGGGTTGATTGTGCTACAGCAGCTTCAAGCTGAACCAATACGAGGGGTTCAACATCTAAAAGTGTCAGTGTCGTTTGGCAGTGATAATGTGCACACTCCTGACACTGAACTTGATTGCTTTGCATTACATCCGACACATGACAGTTGCTCTTCGCTGCCATATCGGCTTGAGCCATATGCATTTGATGTCCAGAGGCTGGACTCGATGATTTCGCTTGATGGCAGTCTGGCATGGTTTGCATGCCTGTTGCATGCGCTGAACTTTGCTCACTGGTTGCAACCTGCATACTGAGTTGCATCATTTGATGCATCGGCGCCGCCGAAGCTTGGGCAATACCACTCCACCCCATTACCAAGGTAATGAGTAAGACAAACCAAGAATGTGACTTGAGCAATGAACGCACAATCAATCCTATTAAGTCAGTGAATGGAAGGTGGTATCTAAGCACGATCAAATGTTTATCGCCAGTAAATGGCTTACATTTTTTAGCTGATTCCTTACAGGATAAGCAAAGAATGGCTTATACACAAGATTATAAATTTAAATTCAATGACTGTGAGGGTTTAGTCTCCCAGCAGACTTAAACAAGAAAGTTATTTTTTAAACAGTGCCATTTTTAAGCAAAGTTGAATAAAGCATCAGTGAAAATCAACTATTCAAGACATAAAAAAGGACTCAAACGAGTCCTTTTTATACATTTAATGTCTAAATACTAAACCATTGCTGTGTAAACGTTTGAATATTAATCAAGTTATCCACGTGGTTATCAACACAGATATCCACTAGCTTACCCACAAAGTTATCCACAACCCATTATGTATTTATACCTGTGAGCTTAAACCTTTACCGCACCGACTTTTGCAAGCTCTGAGCGCATATCATCAATCACAGCTTTATAATCTGGTTTTCCAAAAATAGCCGAACCGGCAACAAACATATCTGCACCTGCTTCCGCAATCTCACGGATATTTGCAGGCGACACACCACCATCGACTTCTAAGCGAATATCACGACCTGAAGCATCAATAATTTTACGTGCTTCACGGAGTTTGTCTAAAGTCATCGGAATAAATTTTTGACCGCCGAAACCTGGGTTCACACTCATCAACAAAATTTGATCGACTTTATCCAGTACATAATCTAAATAATGGAGCGGTGTTGCTGGGTTAAAGACCAAACCTGCTTTTGCGCCACCAGATTTAATCAACTGTAAAGAACGGTCGATATGATCAGTAGCTTCTGGGTGAAAAGTAATAATGTCCGCGCCAGCTTCCAAGAAGTCACCAATCATACGATCGACAGGTTTGACCATCAAATGCACATCAATCGGAGCTTTGATGCCGTAATTCTTGAGGGCCTTACAGATACCCGCACCAAAAGTCAGGTTTGGCACATAGTGGTTATCCATCACATCGAAGTGAACCACATCTGCACCTGCTGCAAGTACATGTTCAACATCTTCACCTAAACGAGCAAAGTCAGCAGATAGAATAGATGGTGCGATTAAATAAGGCTTGGACATGCGTGTACCTGGCTTATACAAAAGGGAATAGAGGTATTATAGCAAATTCAGCTTTTGAACTGCAGACTTGTCAAAAAAGAAAGCCCCAAGCTTTCTAAATTTGCAACATAGCGTTGCAACATTCAACTTTCCATTTGCGATGAAACTGCTATGTTGATAGATCAATCAACGAGGTAAATATGAAAAGTACAGCAGATATTGTCACGACAGATGCAGCTCGAATTGCAAAACGACTGGTGAATCACTGGAAACACAAATTTGATATTGAACAAGAAACAACGACATTTGGTATTATCATGCCTGAAGCACGCGTGTTATTAAGCCCTCAAGCCGAGCATTTACATGTCAGCATTGAGGCAAGTGAAGATAAACTGAGTCACTTAGAACACGTCGTCTTAGATCATCTGATTCGTATGGGGCAACAACCACTTACAGCCACGTGGACACAAGTTTAAGTAAGTGGCTAAATTGAATCTGTTTAATCAACGTTGTTGCTGTTGATTATAAACTGACGAATAGCTGCGATACGCTCTTGAGTCGCTGGATGACTTTGGAAAAATGAACCAATGCCACCGTCCTCCTCTTCCTTAGACTTCTCTTGTGGCTGTTTTTCTTCTTCTTCGCCACGTGCTTCGACTTCCATACGCGCTAAAAAGTTTGCCAAATGTAAGCTGGAAATATGATTTTTATCCAGCACTTGCATGGCATACAAGTCAGCATCACTTTCAAAATTACGTGAATAACTTGCACCCACCAAAGCCACAGGCAAAGTTGTAAATAAGGCCGAACTGTCTCCCGTCACCGCAATCAACAGCACACTAAAACCTAAACTGGATAAGGCTTGCTGTAGACTATGTCGCTCAACCAAATGCCCTTGTTCATGCGCTAACACCCCAATAATTTCATGATCATCTTTGGCTAAATTAACCAGTTCATCGGTCAAAATAATCGTATTGTTTGGAATAGCTAAAGCATTGGCTCCAATTTTTCCACCTGAACGAAATAAGACTTTGGCAGGCCGACCATTGGCAACAAGATCCTGATAGCTTTTTATGATTTGTTTTTGACGTAATACGGGTACAGTCGAAGGCGCCGTCATATTGAACACTTGTTCTTGTGCTTCATCTCCCAGTTGATAAATAGTGTCCTCAGGCAGTTGCATCGCAACATAATGCGCTGCGCTTGGAATGCCCCACCTTAAAATGGCGAAGATGAAAGCGGCAACAAACATCACACTAAATAAGATGAGACTTGGGGAGCGTTCTAATTTCCAAATCGAATGCTGTACATGCTTTTTGTTCAGCTCAAACCAGTCAGGCAATGCTTGTGGAAATTCAATCCGTGCATCATCTTTCAACTCAATCACAGGTTGTATCTGCCCCAAGGCCCCAATCAACTGCATATCGGCATAATAATAACGGCGCTGCTGCTGGTTATAACAAATCAACACTGTTTCGCGGTCAATTGGAGAAATCGTCGCGGGATACGGTTTTGAGATTTGTCCATCGTAAAAGGTGATATCTTGTTCCTGCATTTAAGCCTCGTTACAACGAAATGTCGATGTCAAAAATATCACTCAGTTCTTCAGCAATGGCATTCGGGTCATCTTGAGCCAAATTGTACATACGGTCTGGATCATTTTTTAGGGTTAAAGTTAATGACTCAATTTGATACTGATATAAACGTACTGCGGCCCATGCCGACAACAAACCAAGCGAGAGAATTTTTAAAATCCAGTTGGTCATTACGATCCATGCATAATGCATCTGACCACAGTCCGTTTGGAAAGGACTACGCCCCAAAGTGGCTTTATTCCATGTGGTAATAAAAATTCGCGCCATCATCAGCGGCCAAATCATAAAAGCAGCAATCATATAAATCGCTGCCACAATGATCCCAAACTGGGTTGGAGAACTGCTCCCCACTTGAAGGGTGAAGACAACGAATAATCCTAAAACAAAGACGATTCCAATAAACAAAAACACCGGGACATACATGGCACGCATATAGTCAGGCCAATCGGCATGTAGCTCAAAACGTAACTGCCCCAGTTGTAAATTATCCATCGTGTATTTTTTAAAATACCAAAACAGCACTGGGAAAAAGATCCCGAGGGTAAAGATGTAAATCAAAATGCCTTTCAGCGCCAAGATATAGGCTTCTTTGGTTGTGCCTGTAAAATAAAAGCGGCTATTGCCAAATTTACTGTTTCTGGCACGAAAGCGAATAGTGGAACGTAGCAACCATGGCACCAATAAAAAAATCAGAACAAAACCAATCAGCGCTGCAGTCAGTGAAACCTTAGCCAAAGCTGAAGCACCAAAGTACACGCCCAATGCAATAATTCGACCAATTAAAATCCGTGTCGGTACTCCAGTAAAATCAAACTTACGCGCATAAAATACAGTGTTGCCATAAAAATAGCGTAAGCGTCTAACCTTTGCCCAAGGTGCATATAAACTGAAGGTCACAATCGTGAGTAGAATATTCACAATCCAAATGCCAAAGTACTCTCTAGCATTACCTTTGAACTGGAAACGAAAGGTCTGACCTAAGTATGTATTAGGTTCATCCGCTGGGACGACTGGCGGAGGTGGCCAACTTGCTTCAAAAGAAGCCTCTACAGGTGGCAATGATGCCTCAGAGTTTTGCATGTATACCCTATCTATTATTTTACTGTTTTATTTTTTAAGCACATCAATCAATCACCCAACCATGTTAATGCCAGTATTGGATGATTTCTAGTCAAAAATTAAGAATAAATATTACAAATCAATATTTAAGATTCAAGCTGTACCGCGTGAAACTGTAAATGGTCATCAATAAAACTTTGAATAAAGTAATAACCATGGTCATAGCCTGCATGTTCACGAAGGGTTAGTGGCTGACCCACAGCCTGACAGGCTTGCTGAAATAATGCAGGATTAAGCTGACTGTAAAATTGATCACTCAAACCCTGATCAATTAAAATATCGGCAAATTGAGCAGTTTTTGTTTGTACTAAAGCAGTTGCATCATGGTTTAGCCATTCAGCTTGATCTGAACCTAAATAGTTTGAAAATGCTTTTTCGCCCCAAGGACATTGGCTGGGTGCACAAATCGGGGCAAAAGCAGACACAGACTTAAATTTCTCAGGATATTTCAAGGCCAAGGTTAAAGCACCATGCCCGCCCATGCTGTGCCCAAAAATACCGATACGCTCAGCTTGTACGGCAAACTGCTGAATCACGAGATCATACAGTTCTTCAGCGACATAGCTTTCCATCTGGAAATGCTCAGCCCACGGCGCTTGGGTTGCATTGATATAAAAACCTGCCCCTTGCCCAATATCCCAATGATCACCTTGCGCGACCTGTTCACCACGGGGTGAAGTATCAGGCGTTACCAAAATCAGACCTAGTTGTGCTGCTAAACGCTGTGCATGCGCTTTAATGGCAAAAGTTTCTTCGCTACAGGTTAATCCCGCTAAGTAAAATAAGGCTGGACACGCTTGCCCTGCTAACGCTTGGGCAGGTAAATAAATACCAAACTTGCTCTCACCTTGGAGGCTGATGGAATTAAATCGGTAAATACGCTGTTCACCATCAAAACTACGGTTAGATTGTACTAATTCCATCAAGGTTCCTTTTTAGATCCAAATTAAGGGGTTGCAACAGCTTTAGGTGGGAACAAGCGCTGTTCAAGTTGAGGAAGCATCAGCTCCATATTTTTACCCATCGACCATTGTGGTTCTGACGGTTCAAAACCTTGTGCTGTTTCCCATTGGCTCACGGTTTTTTGTGCTTGGCTAAACGCCGTTTCTATGCTGTTTTGCTCACGCATCGCCTGATCAAAGAACGCCCGACCAAAATAAGTATAATCGGCTTCATTGGTACATCCAAAAGACTGACGATCTGCTGCCGATGCGGTAATGATCAAAGTATTGTCATTTTGCAATGCAGGCACAAAACTACCTGAAAAACACGAGGAAATCACAATCACACGCCAGCGAATACCCGATGCATCTAAAGTTTCACGTAACCATTTCGGGTCGACCTGTGTTAAGTCTAAAGGTGCATTTTCCATTTCGAACTGGTTTGGTAAACCATGCGAGGTCATATATAAAAATAACACATCACTTTCACGGTTCATCTGCTGCCCCATACGGCGCAACGCCATTTCAATACTATGTTTAGAGGCTATCGGAATTTCTGTGCGTGTTGCAGGATTATTCACCAGCATCATCGAACGACCCAACGTACCAAAACGGGTATCGAATTGTTCTTTAATTCGCTCGACTTCCGAACGAAATACATCTTGATAACTCGCTCCCGCTACCCCAAGGAAGTACCAATGTGACTGCGCAAATTCGCCATATTGCACAGACTCAAGTGCTTTATTTAATAAACGACTTTGTGCATAGAAAGCATCTTCTGCAAAGGTTGGTGGCGTTTCTTCTACCTTCCAAATCGGCTGACTGGTCACTGACATTTGCCAAACCACAAGAGTAAACAGCGTGGCCAAGACAATCAGAGCACGCTCCCACCATGGCCATTTCAGCTCACGGGAAAACACCCACACCACAGCCAAACTCTGCCAGACAAACAGCACCATGAACACATTCGGCAGATAGTCGTAGAAGAAATAAGGCAAGACATCAATCATGCCCAAATATTGGATAAAACTTTGTAATAACGCGATATGCGTATCCAGCACCAACCAAAGGAGTGCTGGTACCAACATCAAACGTGGATTATTCACCCGTTGAGACAGAAAAATCCCAACAATCAGGGCAATAAAGGGCCAAAGCGCATAACTGACCAAACCTTGCGGGTTAAAGTCACCAATCTCTCCTGCACTCAACCAGCTAAATAAAGTATTGGCTGAGCCGCCTAAAATCCCCCAAAAAATGAGCTGCATAATCGAAGGATGGACAATTTGCAAAGAGCGTCGTGAACCTAGAAACAACCACATCCCCGCAGTTTGGTTGCTTTTAAAATCATGCCAAAAGTTGATGGAAGGTTTGAAGTCGATCATAAGATTCTAATTAAATTGTGACTTGCGTAGGGACACACTAAGTTTATGCTTGATCAGCATTTTATCAATGATGTTTTTAACTATATAACAAATCTTTGCATACTTTTGAAGCAATCTTCCACTTCAGTCTAAGCGTTCATGCTGAAAATAGGCATCAAAACGGCATGCATCCCCCAGCCACTGATGAGTGGTTTCTTGATTTGCCAAAAATACGGCCAAGCGCGGACGTTTGACCACCACCCGTTTTGCCACTTTTTGTGCCAAGCCAAGCAGAGGATCACCCAAATCCATTTCGCCATCTTCTGGCAATAACATATGTAAAAGCTGCATTTGCTTTTTCACTTGCGCCTGTTTTTTCACTGCTTGCTGATTTTGATCCCGTTGCGGAAACATCGGGTCCAGATAAACCACATCAACCGTATTGCCCTGTTCTGCTTGTTGCTGCAAATACTGCGCTGAATCTGAAAAAACCAAGTCAATTCGACTCACCACAGAGTTTAAAAATGCATCCTGCAAAGCCTGTTCCTTACTTGACTCTAGCAAGGTGAATAAAATGGGATGGCGTTCTACTAAAGTGACATTGGCCCCCAAATATGCCATGAGCAATGAATCATGCCCAAGCCCTGCCGTTGCATCAATCAATTTCGGTTTTTCAGTCAAGTGGCAAGCACGCGCAATCATTTCAGACTTCAACGATGCACGTTTTAAGCGTGGAACTTCTGCTTTCCAATCTGGCTGCATTTTCATGCCATTGGCACAAAGCCAAAGCCCATCGGCATCGGCACACAACCCCAGTTCAGGGTGAAAACGGAAAAAACGTGCATTTAGCTTCTCGGCGACTTCGATGCTGACATCTACACCACGAGAAAAAAGCACAGCAACATAGTGCTGTGCTTTTTCTAAATGCTCTTGTTCCACATATAAGCGCATTGGGCTTACCATAACTTCCAACCTGTAAAGGCAAACAATAGAATCACTAAGCCTGAAGCGATGCGATACCATGCAAAAATCATGAAATCACGCTTCGCCACATAAGCAACTAAAGCACGAATCAGCAGTAAAGCTGAGACAAAAGAAACAATAATGCCTGTTGCCAATACGATCCAATCTTGTTGTCCATCAAACACATGTGCACTTTGGTACAAATCTAAAAGACCCGCACCAATAATTACTGGAATACCCAAGAAGAATGAAAACTCAGTCGCCGCTTTACGCGATACACCTAAGAACATCGCGCCAATAATGGTTGCCCCCGAACGTGATGTACCTGGGATTAAAGACAGCACTTGAATCAGACCAATCCACATCGCATCTTTCACACTTAGGTCTTCAACTTCATGCACGCGCTCTTGTGGTGGATGCTTTTCAATCCAAATAATAATCAAACCACCCACAATCAGACCGATGGCAATGGCAATATCATTAAATAAAAGCTCTTTCACCGTCTGACCTAAGGTCAAACCAATCAGCACAATAGGAATCGACGCTAAAATGAGTCCAACTCCGAGACGACGACCTTGGGGCTCGCCACTAAAAATGCCCGTTGCCGCCCCCCACAAACGTGCCCAATATTCATAAATAACGGCTGCAATTGCCCCCATTTGAATGGCAATCACGAAGACATCACTTTTTTCTTTGGTCCAAAAATTCATGAGTTCAGAAGCTAAAATTAAATGTCCTGTACTTGAAATGGGCAAAAACTCGGTAATACCTTCAACAATACCCATAATTGCTGCTTTGAGCAGCAGTAAAAGATCCATAAAAAACCCTAATTATGCTTTACCCTGTTCTGGGATTTTTTTCCAAGCGTTATCACGCAAATAGACTGGAAGTGCCAATTCAGCACTGACCCATTGTTGTTGCTGTGCAAACTTGCGTGCAATTGTGGCAATATCTTGCGCACTTGCGCTGATATCTTTGTATTGTATTTGTGATGGGTCAATTAAGGTTGCGCCTGAACCGACTAACGTAAAGCGAGCATAGGCCGTCGCATCAGCATAGTTTAAAAGTTGCTCTTCATTGGTCGCTTGCATGATGCCGTCTGCATCTAATTGAAAACTTGCAATATAGACCTCACTCATTCGCGCATCTAAAACTGCTGTTACTTCCATTAATCCATGTACACGATGAGCAGCTTGAGCCAGAGCCTGTAAAGTTGAGACAGGAACCACAGGTAAATCATTTGACCATGCCAAAGCTTGAGTCACTGCGGCATTAATACGAACGCCACTAAAAGAACCGGGACCACGGCTAAAAGCGATACAAGATAAATCTTCTGTCTTTAAACCCAACTGTTGAAAACCTAGCTCAATCATTGGAAGAATCGTTTGCGTTTGTGCTTTTGCGCGCGTATCCAATTGGAAAAAAAGTTCTTGATTTTCATCTACAATAGAGACGGAACACTGCTCATTTGCAGATTCCAATGCCAGCACTTTCATGCACAACCTTAATGATTTAATCTATAAAAACGTGGCTATGATACTCCACTCAAAAGCACTAGGCGAGTTGTTCTCAAAGTAGATATAAAAAAGCCTAGACAAATCTAGGCTATACTTTAAAAAGCAGATTTATAAATGTGCAGGCTCTAAGTCCATAAACTGTTTAAAGTGTTCAGCATAGTGCAAGGCACTCATTTTTAATCTGGCTGCCGCTGCTTCATCCAAAGTTTTGACGACTTTACCGGGTGAACCCATGACTAGGGAATTATCTGGAATGACTTTACCCTCAGGAATCAGTGCATTGGCGCCAATAATACAATTTTTTCCAATCACGGCATTGTTTAAAACCACCGCATTAATCCCAATCAGACTGTTATCCCCCACGGTGCAACCATGCAACATAGCTTGATGCCCAATGGTGACATAATGACCAATATTCATTTCAATTCCAGCATCGGTATGTAAAACTGCATTTTCCTGAACATTGGTAAAGTCACCCAAACGAATACTACAATTGTCTGCACGTACGACTGCTCCAAACCAAATACTGACCTGCCGTCCCAATTGAACTTGGCCAATCACTGTGGCATTTTCAGCAACCCAACCATCCCAAGGTTGATACGTGGCTTGCGGTGCATGATCTTTAAATTTGTACAGCATATCTCTTCCTTAAAATATTAAACTTACTTGGGCAACCGAAATGTCGGTGAATTGACTAAAAATGGCCATTCTTTATGGTAGTCCAAACCATATTGAAACAATGCAACTAGCATGCGTGCAGTGAGCCCCCACACAATTTCATTTTCCACCCGCATACTGGGGAAATAGAGCGACTGATGAGCAAAGCGAACTTCATAAGGCACCGCAGGTACTTCCATCAGTTGTTTTAACGAGGCAAAAAAAATACGATCAATTTCTGTCGGTTGAGCCACCAGTTCAACTTCAGGTGGAATCAGGCCAACTACGGGTTTAACAAGCATGCCATTACGGGCTTTTTGCATCGGCAAATCACCTAATAACTGTACATCAAAAGGATTCAATGCCGTTTCTTCATAGGCTTCACGTAAGGCGACGACAATATTACTGGTATCTTGAGGGTCTCTTTTTCCCCCTGGAAAAGAGACCTCTCCAGCATGATTAGACAAATAAGCTGAGCGACGAGTCAGTAGAACTTTGGGATTTGCTTCATTGGTGATCGCGATTAACACAGCTGCATCTGCCGATTTAATTTTTCTTGAAAACCGTAATTGTTGTTGCAATATGTGTGTTAATGAGTGTTCATCCATTCCACGTCATCTCTAATCTTTCTTTTTTTCATCATAGCTGAATTTCATACTGAAAAAAGAGAAATGATGCCAAAATTTAATTTTTCAGTTATGCTGAGTCTGAACTTTATCATTGATGATGAATATGGACTTTTGTAGCAATTGTGGGCAGAAAACAACTGAACAAATCCCTCTTGGTGACCATCAATTGCGTCGTGTTTGCACCTCATGTAACGCTATTCATTATGTTAATCCTAAAGTGATTTGTGGTGCACTTGCACTTTGGGAAAATAAAGTCTTATTATGCCGTCGTGCCATTGAACCACGTTATGGTTTATGGACCTTACCCGCAGGTTATATGGAATTGTTCGAAACCATGGAGCAAGGCGCTGCACGTGAAACGCGAGAAGAAGCTGAAGCTGAGGTAGAAATCGAACAATTGTATTGTATGTACAATATTCCACGTATTGGTCAAATTTACGTTTTATTTAAAGCCAATTTAGTAGATGGTAAATTTGGTGCAGGCGAAGAAAGTATTGAATGCCGTTTATTCGAAGAACATGAAATACCATGGTCAGAGCTAGCTTTTCCTAGTGTTGAACATACATTACGCCATTATTTTGCTGACCGTAAAAGTAATCTATTTACGATGCATCTTGAAACACTGGGCACACGTTTAGACCATACTGGTTAATGCTCATAGAAATAAAAAAAGCCCATCAGTGATGGGCTTTCATCTTTATACGGGGTTATTTCTGTAAGACACGATAACAATCTGCTATCTCAATAGAAACATCACCTTCACGGAAAGCTGCTGCTGCGCGATTGGCAATATTATTTTTCTCATAATACGCATTTAAATACGATTTGTAGATATTGGTCCATTTCACACCCGCACCACCAAAATCACTAAGTGAAATATAAGCACTTTCATTGGCATTTGCAGAGAGTAAATTCGCCAAATTAATACGTGCCCCACCACTCACTGTAGAGCTTTGTTTCCCATTACTATCTACGTCAGTAACAATATTCGTATTTACACCAATAGCCACACCATCAATGCTTTCAAATGTTGGATTTGCCAATAGAATTCGGAACGTTACGGCTTTATTTGTTGTATCGGTTGCCCCTAATGTCCCAATCCGATATTGCACTTGATTGGTACCAGTCATCAGCGTTTCACTTGTGCTGGTCAGTGGTGTGCAAGCTGTTGCCTTATTGGCATTGGACTGCATATCGGTACGAATATCTCCCGACTCATCAATTGCAATTCCTAAAGTCACTTTTTCACTCGAATCTTTGCCAGTAAAAATCAAATTAGCATAAAGCGGGAAAATATATTTCTGACCAGATTCAACATTATTTTTAGACTTAAAAACATCATTATCTAAATAGCCAATCGGGAAAATCTTAAATACATCAAAGGAACCCTTAAAAGTATCCGTACCATAATTTTGTTGCCATAAACCATAAGAAGATGGGCTACCTGTTGTCGACTTCGTAAGTTGCTTGTAGAAACTCTCTGTTCCAGCAATCATATAATCGTTAAAAAGCTTGCCCTGATTAATGGTAAAGTCACTAGAATCTGGGTCACTCAAATTAAATTTAAAGGGTTGTTGAATGCTTTTAGTCAACGGGCTAATCCACGATGTTTGCGCCAATGCATTCATTTTGACTGGTTCAATATTTTTCAATAAATCAACAGTGACACTCGTTGCCAAATCGCTCCCTAGTTGTTGTTTTAATGGACCACGCCACTGTACCCCTGAGCCAAAAGTATAACCTTGCCGATCGGTTAAGATTAAAAAACTACCAATTAAATGACGAAGGTTGGCGGGATTACTTTTACAGTCAGTAGCATTACATCCATATAAGCCTTGCGGTAAGCCAATCCCTGTACTTTCAGACAATGCATTTGTAAAGATTGGAAAGTCGGCTTGATAAGTCGCTGAATTATTCATCAGAACCAATGTTTGCACCACTTTAAAAGCATCATCATTACTAATTTGACTGACATCTATCCATAGTTTAATTTTATCTGCATAAGCTCCTGACACATAATCATCTGCAGAAATAGAAGCTAAAAGTTTAGAAAGCTCTTCTTTCTTAGCAGTTGGGATACTAAAAGGTTGCACATCTCCAGCTACCCCTGCACTACGCTCTATTCCAAGTGCCTGAAAAATTTTTGCTAAAGACATCGCAATTTGTACAGTTTTATCTGCTGGACTTAAACTCGTTGCAGCTATATCACTATTGATAGCTTTTGCCATATTTAAAATACTGAGGCGGGGAAGAGCCGCTGAAACAGTACTTACATTACCAATCTCAGACAAGGGAACTGTACCAAGTTCAACTTGCTTATCTGAACTTCCTGTCAAGAAAAAATGAACTTTGTCGCCTTCAGAGCAACGCCCTGTTGCTGCATTGGTTTTCGGTTCTATGAGTGTGATATAGGTATTATCAGGATCGCTACTACAAACAAAATTGATCCCATCAATAGGATAGTCTAAAGCAAACTCAACACAATTTTTGTCCTGAACTAAGCAACTGCCATTAACAGAATTCACGTGGTTTGGCTCTGATTTCACATTTGCACTTTCACCACCACAACCCGTCAACGCAACCATCAAGGTGGACAAAGTAAACGGCCATAACATTTGTTTTTTCATTTTCGTACTCTATTTATTTTTAGCGAATTGCGATGAGTTTTAACTGTCCATGATTGGTTAACACTTTATGCTCAACATCTATAGCTGAGGAAAGTGGGGTCAAAAGTAAATAATGACTTTGCTCAGGTACATGTAGAGTTCCTGCGATCATTCCATGAGATAACATTGAAGATGAGTTCTCATCGTTTTTAAATCCCCCCGCTCCCTCAATGACACAGGCCTTTTCATCTAAAAACACAGCAAAAGGCCAATAAAAGGTGGGATCATTTTGTCTTGAGGCATAAGAATTCAATTGTATATTTTGAACATTGTTCTCAATTTTGATAATTTCGAACTCAAATTTTTCTTTTAACGGTTTTTTTGGCCAAACGTTAATATCATGATTAACCTGCAAAGTTTTGGCTTTTTCCACCTTCTTATCGTTAAAACAAATTTGTCCCAAACTCTCAATCGTGTCTTGTTTAGGCATTCTGTAATATGTCGATGCAAGCACAATCGGTACTAAGTTTTCTTTTTGTTTCGGTTTTAATATGGAGTTCAGAACAGACTTACTTACCCCTTTTTCTCGTTCAATAACCTGAAAACGGGTAGCTCCTGTTTTATGGTCAATGACCCCCTCAGGCATAGTATAAAAACGTTTTTTACCCTCCAAATTAAATTCACGATCTTCCAAATATTCATTTCGTACATACTCGGTACCATCCATTTGGTTAAACATTGTTGACGGTACAGGTGCCACTTCATTGGCTACCGCAGCTGTGGTATTTGCTTTGATCACAACAGGTTGAGTTATTGGTAAAGCCTCTTGCTTTGCCTTTATCAACGGGCTTTGCTCGACCGTTTTTTGCTGTCCTTGAAATTGGTTTTCATGCTGTAGCTGTTCAGCATGAGGAGGAACTGAGGGATCTACTTGTTTCACTCCAGGAACACCCTTAGCTTGGGTTACACCTGCTTTAATCGTATGTGCTTGCTGTTTAATCACTTGTTGTTGAGGTTTCAATGGTACTGACTGTGGTGAAGATGTAGATAGACTAGGCTGAGGTATGACTAGATTTACCTCAGGCTTCATAACGTCTATACGTTTGGTTTCTTGCAAGGGTGGCTTCGCTTGTACCTCATTTGCTTTGCGTTGAACAACCATCGGTCTTCCATCTGGACCAATAATCGTAAAAAACTCGCCCGCAAAACCAATACTAAAAGCACAGCTCAAGATATAAAATGATGTAGACAATAAAATCCGTTTTCTTGTATTCAATGTGCTTACCACCTTGATCTATAGTTCAACCCTAAAATCGTAATGGTTGTATCTGTTTTTACATTCAAACCCGCGTATGGATTTAATAAAATATTATTCACCCCAGTTTGGTTCGCTAAACTACTGGTATTTGCTGGAATTTTATCTCGGCTTTGTAAAAATCCAATCGACAAATCCACATCGGTATCTGCATCAAACCGATAACCTACACCTAAACCAAACAAACGTGCATTATTAATAGGAACCATAGTGTTTCGCTTACCATCTGGAATTGCACTGGTGCGTGGCTCATAACCAGCGCGGAGCTTCAAACGGTCTGTAACGGAATATTCAAGCCCAATACCATAGTTCCATGGTGACTCAAACTCTAAAGGCAGTGCCAAACTATTATCTGTAATATTTGCCGAAAGCAGTTTTGCAATTTTGAGTGCTGAAACTTCACGATCGAACTCAAACTTAAACTTATTCCATGCTCTATAATCAGTCCAACCGACATCAATATTCACTTGTAAATCAGGTAAAAGCTTATACTTAATCCCTGTTTGGAAATGTGCAGGATATTCCAACTCCATTGACACTAAACCAGACTCACTTGCTGGTATAGAGTTTGGAAAACTTAAAATTGCAGCTAAAATTTGCCCTGTCGGGGATGACATTAAACCGTTAATCAACTCACGTGGTGCTTTCGTATTTTCAATGTGATAGCGACCTTTCATCCTCATTTTGGCAGCACTCTGATAAACCACACCAAAGCTAAAGTCTTCTGTTGGCTCCCAAAGCACACCTAGGTTATAGGATGGACTCAGTGTCTGCTCAACTGAAAGATCTAATTTTCCAAAAAGCCCAAAAGGATTCATTCCCTCTTTGGCATTACACATACCCAATAATAAAATATCGGTAATCACATCTGAATTTTCTTTGAATGGTGTACATACAACATCATCTATCATTCTTAGCATCCCAATTAACTCATTGGGAAAACGCAAATCATTTTTCAATGCTAGTGCTTGATATGACATACCGATTGAACCACCAATCGAAAGTTGATCATTGATTTGATAAGCCATAGATGGAGATAAATATGTAATCCGCTCTAACGCAACCTGTTGCCCCATAAAGTTACCAGGATTGCCATCTTCAGCCCCAAAGCCTGCAATTAAAGGTGCATACATTGCGGTTGCAAATGTCATTTTGGATCCAGGAGGGGTATAGGCAATACCCGCCGTAGGGGCAGCAACTGGCATACCTTTACCTAAGTCCACCATTTTCTTTAAGCCTGGGACATATAGGCTTGGGTATTCAACATCTCCTCGAACTGAGCCTTTAAAATCAGTACAAATATCAGCATCAACCTCAGGTCCATCGTTACAGACCATTGGGTCATCAGAATAACCAAAAACGTTATAACCAGCTGGAACAGTAAATTCTCGCTCGATATTAAAATCAGCAACAATTCCTTGTACATCTGTCTGCAAGCCTTCAATCTTGGTTAAGGCTGCTGGGTTAAAATGAATCGCACTGATTCCAGGAGGATCAGCGGTCACAGCATTCCCCATGGACAAAGAGCGAATATCAACTGATAGGTTTTGCCCCAAAGCGGCAAAGGTAACACTAGAATAGCCCGTTAATAATATGGCAGACACCAAAGGGCTAAGTCGAAGATTGTTCATACGACTGCCCTTTTATTTAAGCTTTTTTCCAAAACCAAGAATATCTAACGGGAAAGATAAACCGAGTGATACATCAGGTGCATCTTCGGTCAAACCTAGACCGACCGTGCCATTCACAATTGTTTCAGGTGAAACACGTACCCCAAGTGAAATAGCAAACGTTGAACTGGTTTGATCTGCTGGGGAATAACTTTCACCAGAGCTATACTTAAACTCCGCACCCGTATTGAAACTCTGTTGGTAGGACATTGTCATTGATACATCGTAGTTAAACGAGTAAGCAAAACCTACGGCAAAACCACCACTAATTCCAGGTTCAAATTCTTCAATCACGCGGCTACCACGGCGCTGATCTAAACCAGACTCTTTAAAACCATAGTTAGCAGAAACGGAGGCAAACAACACCACAGGATCAATATACTTACGTGTACTTGCTCCAACACCTGCCGAATAATATCCTTTACCCGTTGCTAAGTCTGAAGTGGCATTAATTTCATAAGGACTATCGCCTGTTTTAGTCGAAATATTACCGAATAAAATCAAAGGTAGACGACCAGCTTTAAGTGGGAAGGGTTCCCAACGAGCACCAAAAGAAATATCCCCTAGCCCAGCCGTAGAGGTATCTTTTAATAAATCTGTTTTAGCAACCAAAGGCAATGAAGCCGTTAAGGTTAAGTTATCTCTCAAACCATATTGGGCTGTGAAGGTATTGGTCAAACTATGAGTTGCATTTTCTTGGACACGAAGCTGATAAAGCTGTCCTTGTGCCATTTCCAGATCGAGTTGAGTATCTCGGTAGTAGGTATAATCAATGTCGTAATAAGATGAAATTTCACCTTGTTTAATCAATGAATATTGACGTTCATTAGAAGTAAATACTTCTTGAAGATTCGTCTCTTTGGTTGCATCTCCTTCCTGTTGTTGTAAAGCAGAAGAAGCTGCTTGCTCATTACTGCCACTCTGAGCAACCACTTGTGCTTCAGATACAGTAGTATCTTGAGGCTGAACAGTCGCTTGTTCTACTGCAACATTCTCATTGACAGCTTCATAGCCCCCCAAAGTTGGTTCTTCTGCTGCATAAGCCACCCCAAGAATCATCTGCACACTTACTGCGAGCAGTGTCTTATTCATCCATTTATTCATCATTGTCCCTTTACCTACCACCAATTGTTCTTGTTTTAATTTTTTTCACACTTTATTTGTTTTTGTAATAAAGCCTGAGAAAATTATATGTCGGCTGTCCATAGTATTCCGACTCTTTATTTTTATTGCGCTCTAGGCGAATTGTTGAGGCCCGATCAGCTATTTTTCCCATGTAATGTTGAGGGTATTGGATATCGACCAATGCATAACGATTGACAGTAGCATCATCGACATGTCGCATATCAGCCTCTTGTAAAGCCAACATATTTTTTCGTTTCTCAGGGGCTACATTAATTAAAAACAGTGTGTTGTTTTCCCAAATATCCTTAAAACGCTGCTCATCAAAACTAATGTTTCCCAGTGCAGGATCAGCAACATACACTCGACCATCTTTATAGCCCTTATACACAACAAAGTGCTTAAAACCGGCATAAGAAATTGGAACAATTGCGGGTTGACCCTGTTTAACCAGATCCTCAAACTCCCCTTTATATCCTCCACTTTCTAGACCAAGTGCGGTCACAAAACGCTTCATATCCAATAAAGAAAAACTACGACGTTCAATGATGCGCTCATACTCCCCATAGCGAAGCAAGCCATCCATAGTTTGCTGTTCTGTAAGTTGAGCACCGACATAACCATTAATGAGTGTCGTCAGTGCAGCTGAACCACAACTATAGTCATAGGCTTGACGAACAATCCCTCGAAATTGGTCTTCGACAGCAGGATTAATTAAGACTGGTTCATGGTGCATTCTTGTAAAAGATGCATTCCGAGAATCTAGAACTTCAGTATAGTAAACCGCTTCCGCAGGTTTCTTCTTTATATCAAAGGCTTCGGTGGCAAAGTAATACATCATTGCTGAGCCCAATGCGATCTCTAACATAGCTTTTACTTTTTTTAATAATTTAGGCATCCCGCCCATTTTTTGTTTTTAGAGTTAATACTCTATATCCATACATTCAAGAAGATACTGCGTTTTCTTAAAAAAAAATAGTCTTTTTTGTATTTTTTATGAATATATTTTAGAAAAAAAGCGCGTGAATTCACGCGCTTTTTTTAGTTCTAAGCTTAGTGCCCAGAAATAGTAATCACAGCACCTGGCATATATACACCAGCAGCAGGACTAAAGTATGTTTGCATACCTTGAACTTCTACATCACCAATTGACGCAGCACCACGGCTACCTAAATGCACACCTTTAACATAAGTATCGTGCGCACCGCTTGTGCTAATCATACGAATATAGCCCTTATTCGCACCTTCTTCACCAATCACGCTAATTTTTTGATTTAGCGTTAAATCAAGAGAATTAGCATCTGCAACTTTAATACTTTCAACAAAGATTTCACCTGCAGCACGTGTTGCTGTTTTTGTTGAGTTATCTAAGATACCCAAGTCTTTAATTTCTAAACCACCCACCATCGTTGCGTTCAATTGGATCATTGCGCCTTGCGGTGCAGCACCCAATTGGATATTTGCGGACATTGGACCCGTTTTAAGTGATAAGCCACTTAAGATTGGGTTTACAGTACCTGTACCACCACGAAGGATAGATGTTGCCCCTGTAGTTGGTATATCAGCTGAAGCCACGACACCAATTTGACCAATTTTAATATCTAAACCAGAAACTTGAGCTGCAACGTTAATAAATGCATTACCGCCGTTTGCATCAGAGTCAATTTGCAGATCAGCCAAGTTACGAGAAGGCAGTAAGTATGCTCCCGCGTTGTCATAGTTTGCACCGATAATAATACCGTGATTTTCGAGCACATCACCCGCTTTACCATTTCCTTGAATCACAATAGCACCAGCTTTGGCAGTACCGCCATTTGCAACTGCTAGACCATCATTATCGTGGACAAAGACTTTACCAATTTCGATTTTAGAAATACCGATGCCGATATTTAAACCATCTTGACCTGTAGCGGCACTGAGCGAAGCGTCATCCATTGCTTGCATTGCCATTGCATTTGCACTGATTGCCATTGAAGAAACTAAAGCAAGTTTAGTAATAATTTTCATCTTGTTCCTCTCCTAAGAGCTTTATTTTTGTGATACCAGTCACTCGATGTTAATTACTGTTTTTTTTATTTTGACCCAGTATCAACATCTATCCTTGAGTGACCTAACTGCCAGAACTAAGTTATATGTGCGTGCTTTTTTGATCAACTGCTGTTGGTCGTAATCCCCAGCTTACCGATAAACGGTATTTACGCTGTGCACATACTCACAATGCGGTAAAATAGCCTGAATTTTTTGACTCTATTTGCGTTAGCATGACTCTAAACCCATCATTTAAAAAGACAATCTGTGATTCTAGCATTTCAGTATCAAGACTATTGCATGCCTTGAATGATCTCACGCAGTTAGTCTATTTACAAAATGTAGATGCACCTGTCATTGCTTTCCTGCCTGAGCGTTATCAAGTTTTTCAGGAAAAACAGCACTTTTTCTTTCAACGTACTGCTGATTTTTGTTACATATCTGATGATCAGGCAAGTGAACTTTCTACCGAAATCAAACCAATATCTACTTCCAAAACAGATTCTTTCAATGGGGGGATCATTGGATTTATTAGTTATGATTATGCAGCACAAAAACAAATTAACATTCAAATAAAGTCTCAACCCAGCTTATTTTTAGGGCTATATAGCACTTATCTCAAATGGAGCAATGCAGGCTGGGTCTTTTATAGTACAGATCCGCAAGCAGAACGTATTTTCAGCAAAATAGAACAATGCATCAGTACAATGCCTGTTCTTCCCTCGCCTTTACAGCTTCAATCCACATGCCAAGCTCGCTGGACCCAAACCCAATACCAGCAGGCATTTCAGCAGGTGCAAGAGTACATTAAAGCGGGCGATTGCTATCAAATTAATCTCACACAAGAATTCACAGCTAACGCAGAAGGTCAGTTACTCAGCGCCGTTGAGCATTTTTGGAAACTCACGGATGCACCCTATTCAGGATACTTACGTCTTGATGATTTTGAACTTCTAAGCTGCTCTCCTGAACTGTTTATCGACTTTAAAGAACAGCGGAAAATTGTCACAAAACCAATTAAAGGGACAATGCCCCGCTATGCAGATCCAATATTAGATGAACAATCAAAACAACGTTTGATGGCTTCAGAAAAAGACCAAGCTGAAAATGTAATGATCGTAGATTTATTGCGAAATGATTTAAGCGTTTATGCTGAAACAGGTTCAGTCAAAACACCTAAGCTGTTTAATATTGAAAGTTTTAACCAAGTCCACCACATGGTCAGCGAAGTTGAAGCCACACTTAGAGCAGATATTCATCCCTTTGATGTTTTACTCTCTGCACTGCCCGGTGGCTCAATTACAGGTGCACCTAAAATTCGGGCTATGCAAATTATTGACGAGCTGGAAAGTGCTCCACGTGGAGCGTACTGCGGTTCAATGGGGTATTTTAATTTCGATGGTACGGGCTCTTGGAACATTCTGATTCGCTCAATCCAAAAATCACAGGACAAACTTTCACTTTGGGCTGGTGGCGGAATCACCATTGCATCAGAGTGTGAGGCTGAATATCAAGAATGCTTTGACAAGGTCTCCGCCCTTCTTAATTTACTCAATACCTTTGTAAAACAGGATGTCGAATAGCCACCAAAATAAAAAAGTGAACCTTCACATCAATGACGGTTCACTTTTTCCACGGGCAAATTCACTGAAAAGTTATTTTAAAATATCATTTTTCAATGTATCGACAAGACGCTGATTTTGTTCATCAGTTCCAACCGTGATACGTAAAAACTGGTTAATACGCGGTTTATTGAAATAACGTACAATAATACCTTGTTCGCGTAATTCAGCCGCTAATTCACCTGCATCTTTGCTCGACAATGATGCAAAGATAAAGTTGGCACTCGATGGCAAAACGTTAAAGCCCAGCACGGTCAATTGTTCAACCAATCGTTCACGACTCTTTATGACTTTTTGATTTTGTGCTTCGAAATAAGCTTGATCTTCAAATGATGCAACCGCAGCGGCAATCGCAAAACGGTCCATCGGATAAGAGTTAAAACTGTTCTTCACCGCTTCTAAGGCAGCAATCAAATGCGGCTGAGCAATCGCAAAACCTACACGTAAGCCTGCCAATGAACGAGATTTTGAAGTCGTTTGACACACCACCAAATTCTCATATTTTTCCACCAAACTGACCGCAGACTCTGCACCAAAATCCACATAAGCTTCATCAATCACCACGACTGAATTTGGGTTAGCTTGAAGTACTTCCTCAATAGCTACCAAACCGATATCTATACTGGTTGGTGCATTTGGATTGGTGATAATAATGCCACCATTGGCTTGCTTATAGTCATCCACCACGATTTCAAAGTCATCATTAAGTGGCAAAATTTTGGTTTTGACTCCAAAAAATTGGCTATAAACAGGATAAAAACTATAAGTAATATCTGGATAAAGCACAGGCAGCTCTTGCACAAAAAAAGCTTTAAAAATATGCGCTAAGACCTCATCTGAACCATTGCCGACAAAGACATTTTCAACGGCAACATGTTGTTGTTTCGCAATCGCCTGCTTTAACGCAGAAGCATCTGGATCTGGATATAAACGCAGTACATCTGCAGAATTTGCCAAGACCGCTTGAACTGCTTCCACTACTTTTGGTGAAGGTGGATATGGGTTTTCGTTGGTATTGAGCTTCAATAAGTTTTGAATTTTCGGTTGTTCACCTGGTACGTACGGTTCTAATTCGCGTACTTCAGGGCTCCAAAAACGCATTTGTTGTGTAGTAATGTTAGACATTGTCTATCTCATTTATGCACTCAACTTACTTTTCTGTAAGCCCTTTCCTTCTAGGAGAGGATTTGGGAAAGGTTTATGATGTCCCAAACTGAATTAAATATTTTCCCCTCTCCTAACCTCTCCCATAGGGAGAGGAACATTCATTACTGAACAAATGAGGGATCTAAATTTATATTATTGATAACGATAACGTGCTGAACGCGCATGCGCATCTAAGTTTTCTTGTTGCGCTAAGATATCCGCAGTTTTCGCCAAAGTTTTCACACCTTGCTCAGAGCACATAATCAAACTTGAACGCTTTTGGAAATCATAGACACCCAGCGGCGAGGAAAAGCGTGCTGTACCTGAAGTTGGCAAAACGTGGTTTGGCCCTGCACAATAGTCACCAATCGCTTCTGGGGTATAACGCCCCATGAAGATTGCGCCTGCATGGCGAATATCTTCGGCCATTTCCTGCGCTTCGTCTAGGCAAAGCTCTAAATGCTCAGGCGCCACTTGATTAATCAGTTCAACAGCTTCGGCACGGTCTTTCACAAGCACCAATGCACCACGGTTGGCGATCGAAGTACGTGCAATCTCCGCTTTAGGTAAAGCTTGTAAATGTGCTTCAATCGCTTGTTCTACGTCATTTAACAACTGTGCATCTGGCGTGATAAATACAGCTTGCGCCACAGTATCGTGCTCAGCTTGAGACAATAAATCCATCGCCAACCATTCTGCATTATTCACGCCTTCAGCATAGACTAAAATTTCAGACGGCCCTGCAATCATGTCGATACCGACCTGACCAAATACTGCACGCTTCGCTGCAGCCACAAAACGGTTGCCCGGCCCTGTAATTTTATCCACCGATGGAATCGTTTCTGTACCATAAGCTAATGCTGCAACTGCTTGTGCCCCACCAATAGTGAAGACACGATGCACACCAGCTAAATAAGCGGCAGCCAACACCAGCGGATTCAACTCGCCGTTTGGTGCAGGTACAACCATAATAATTTCAGGTACACCTGCGACATGTGCAGGTACAGCATTCATCAATACTGACGACGGATAAGATGCCAAACCGCCCGGTACATAAATCCCGACACGGTCGAGTGGTGTGACCTTTTGTCCGAGCGTATTGCCCAAGGCATCCACATAAGTCCAGCCTTCTTGCTTCTGTGCTTGGTGAAACTCACGAATACGATTTGCTGCAAGCTCTAAAGCTTCGCGAACTTCGCTACTCAAACCATCAAAAGCGGTTTTTAATTGTTCTTGGGTCAGCTCTAAATCTGAGAATTGATGCGCGGGATGTCGATCGAACTGTTGAGTGAGTTTAAGAACATGAGCATTACCATGCTGACGGACATCAGCAATGATTTGATCTACGGTTTTTAAAAGTTCTGGGTCACTCACGGTTTCAAAAGCCAACAAATCAGCAAAGACTTGTTTAAAGTTCTGATCTTGAGTCGATAAACGTCGCATCAATTTATCCACAATGAAAATAAACGGAAGCTTTAGTTTACCTTGTTTCCTGTATTTTGTGGGCAACAATCCTGCAGCTTAAGATAGAGTTTAATGAAAAATTACTTTTAAGCGCATCGGCAAATAAGTAGAAATCTTATTTTTGAACTAGAATGATTTTAAGAATTAAAAGAATAGGTGAACGTTAATGACGATTACAGATATAGCCCAAAGCTTTTCCATCGGGCAATTCAGCCAAGTTCAGCCGTATTTTTCACAAAATATTGTATGGGAAATCATCGACGAGCGACAGCTCTCAGGCATCGACCAAGTTCTAAAACATTGCCACTCTATTGAAAATTATTTTAAGCGCATATCGCATGAGTTCCAAATCCAAGCGGTTCATCAAGTAGCTCATCATGTAATTATTCAAGGTGAAGCGCAATTCCATGATGCCAAGCAGACATCCCGAATTTCTGCTTGTGATGTCTATAACTTTGATGCTTTAAATCAACTGGTTCAAATTCAATCCTATTGTATTTCAATCCAATAAAAATATTAAAAATGAGTACGCACAAAAAAACCGCCATCATAGATAGCGGTTTCTTTAAACACAAAAGATCAACTTACTTATTCTTTAATGCTTCACGCTCAGCCACAGCTGTTTCTAACTGTGCAAGAATTGGATTTAACAATGCTTGCTTACGCTTGAAACTTGCCTTGTTCACGATCAAACGTGAAGAGACTTTACAAATTTCTTCCAAAGGTTCTAAACCATTGGCACGTAAAGTATTCCCCGTATCAACCACGTCAACAATGTAATCACCTAAACCCACCAATGGCGCAAGTTCCATTGAACCATATAACTTAATCACATCGACTTGCTCACCTAAGCTTGCATAGTACTGACGGGTTAAATTTACATATTTGGTGGCAATTTTTAAACGCCCTTTAGGACGCTCCATGCCAACTTTACCTGCGGTCATCAGTTTACATACTGCAATTTTTAGATCGAGTGGTTCATAAACGTTTTGCGCGCCATGTTCCATAAGCACGTCTTTGCCCGCAACACCGATATCAGCCGCACCATTTTCCACATAGGTAGGTACGTCAGAAGCACGTAAAATTAAAATACGGACTTGTTTATGGGTGGTGGGGAAAATTAACTTACGTGATTTATCAGGATCTTCCAGTAAGTTAATTCCAGCCGTTTCAAGTAAAGGCAGGGTTTCTTTTAAAATACGACCTTTACTCAATGCCAATGTTAAACCATGATCAAAATTGCCCATTACGTCAAAATTTGGATCATCGTTTCTCATATCGCTCATGAACTTACTCGCTTAATTTGGGCGCCTATACCTTGTAATTTCGCTTCGACATCTTCATAACCGCGATCAATATGATAGATACGATCAATCAGCGTCTCACCATCAGCAGCAAGTGCCGCCAACACCAGCGAGAAAGAAGCGCGTAAATCTGTTGCCATCACAGGTGCTGCAGAAAGTTTCTCTACACCCGTCACGACAGCATCATTACCCTCGACCTGAATATTTGCACCCATACGTGACAATTCAGGTACATGCATAAAACGGTTTTCAAAA
The DNA here is from genome assembly GCF_008980265.1 of Acinetobacter sp. TUM15064. Taxonomy (NCBI): domain Bacteria; kingdom Pseudomonadati; phylum Pseudomonadota; class Gammaproteobacteria; order Moraxellales; family Moraxellaceae; genus Acinetobacter; species Acinetobacter sp. TUM15064. The sequence goes on from NZ_BKFU01000021.1 coordinate 46,543, forward strand.
ATCGTTTCTGAAATGGTGGCAAAACCACGGCCAATGGCATTGACTGCCATAATCTGTGCTTGCATATCGGTTGGGAAGTCAGGATGTGGAAGCGTTTGGAAACTCACTGCTTTCGGGCGTTTACCCATCATATCCAGTTCGATCCAATCATCACCACGGGTCACTTCTGCGCCCATTTCTTCAAACTTTTCTAAAACAGATTCCATCAACGTTGGATCAGTATGTGTAGTTTTTACACGACCACCTGTAATGGCCGCAGCAGCCAAATACGAACCCGTTTCAATCCGGTCAGCAACTACAGCGTATTCACAGCCATGTAGTTTTTCAACGCCTGTTACCACTAAGGTATCAGTGTCTAAACCTTCAATTTTTGCACCCATCGCGATCAACATTTTCGCAAGGTCAGTAATTTCAGGTTCACGTGCCGCATTGCGAATCGTAGTTACACCATCTGCCAATGCCGCAGCCATTAAGATATTTTCGGTACCACCTACGGTCACCATATCAAAAACGACTTCGCCACCTTTCAGACGTCCATCGACTTTAGCGTGTACATAACCCGCTTCAACTTCAATTTCTGCACCTAAAGCTTCTAAAGCTTTTAAGTGTTGATCGACTGGACGCGAGCCAATCGCACAGCCCCCCGGCAAAGATACTTTTGCACTACCATAGCGCGCCACCAACGGACCAAGCACTAAAATAGATGCACGCATGGTTTTCACCAACTCATACGGTGCAAACTGATTGTCCAATGTTGAAGTATCTGCAGTGACCGTATCCCCTTCATAGGTCATGGTAATCCCTAAACCACCAATCAACTGCACTAAAGTATTCACATCTTTTAAATGTGGCACATTGGTAAGCTTGGTTGGAGTTTCAGGCAAAATCATTGCTGCAAGCAAAGGCAAAGCAGCATTTTTAGCACCCGAAATACGGACTTCACCTTCGAGCTTAGTGCCACCTTGAATTAAAAATTTATCCATCTAGTATTAAGCTCCGAATAAGCTTGCTTTACGCCATTCTTCTTTAGTCATTGCACGAATAGTCACCGCATGCACTTCGCCACTTGCGATATAAGAATTTAATGGTGCATAAACAGCTTGCTGACGCGCAACAGGACGCTTGCCTTCGAATTGATCATCGACAATACGTAAGTCAAACTTTCCGCCTTGCCCACTAACTGCAACCTCAGCTTCAGGAAAAGCAGCTTTTAAAATTTCAGTGAGCTGTTCACTATTCATCACAAAGACCTCTTATAGGACCAACGGTGTAAAAACCTGCCATTTTACTATAAATCTGAAAAATAAAGCATTAGACCCATACACTTTATATATAAAAAAAGAGGTTCAAAAAAACCTCTTTTTGCTTAAAAATCAAACTAAATGGCAATAGGTTGGTAAACTTGCTGCATTTTACGATGCTTATCGAGCTGTCTTTTGAGTTTTTCTGATAATTTTTTAATCGACGTATACATATCATCTGCTGAAGCCTGAGCAAAAAATTCAATGCCCGGTAAACGGATAATTGCTTCTGCAATATGATTGCTACTGCCTTTTTTAGTATGTTTATCGACCTGATGATCTTTGGTCAATTTTACCTGCATACTGTTCACTTGATCAATATGCTTGGTCATTTCTGCAAACTTGCAGCGAATAGTATCTTCAATAGCTGGGGTAATGCTTAAATGGTGTCCACGAATTGTTATTTGCATATATCTATCCCTCACCTTCATTAGGATTAATGAGGAAAAGCCAAGACGATTTAATGACTGCAAAACAACCAGTGCGTATAGAAACATCAAATCATTTTAGCCATTCCTTAAAGAAAAAAGAGGTTCATTATGTTGTCATAATGAACCTCTAGAATAGTCAGATTTTAAATTTTAGATCAAGACTTTTCGTTCAGAAGATGACGGAATATGTAACGATTCACGATACTTTGCCACCGTCCGACGAGCAACATCAATCCCATCATCTTTTAAAAGATTGGCAATTGCATTGTCAGACAAAGGTTTACGAGCATTCTCTTCAGCAATCAATTTTTTAATCTTGGCGCGAATTGCAGTTGAAGATGCTTCGCCACCTGAAGTTGTACCGACATGACTTGAAAAGAAATATTTCAACTCGAACAAGCCGCGTGGCGTCAGCATATATTTATTTGTAGTTACGCGAGAAACGGTCGATTCGTGTAATTCTACCTCTTCGGCAATATCGCGAAGGACCAAAGGCTTCATGCCTTCAGCACCAATTTCTAAAAATGCGCGTTGATGTTCAATGATACACGTCGCCACTTTCAACAAGGTCTTATGCCGTTCGTCGACACTTTTAATAAAGTTTTTCGCATCCAACATCTGATTACGTAAGTACTGATTATCATCACTTTGATCAGCACGTTTAATCATATTGGCATAAAAAGAGTTAATACGCAGTTTAGGCATAATGTCTGGATTCAATGCCACTTGCCATTGCTCATTTTTCTTCATGACCACGACATCAGGAATTTGATAATCCGAGTCTTTATCTTCAAATTCCAATCCTGGATGTGCTTTTAAAGTTTTTAATAAATCCACTGCACATTTTAATTGCTCTTGATTCAGCCCTGTTTGTTTAATCAGTTTAGCCAACTCATTGGTAATTAACAGCTCATAATTTTTCAGTAAAATCATGGCATCATTTCGACAAACAGTTTGTACAGGCAAGGCTTCTAACTGCACCATTAAACACTCAGCCAAATTACGAGAACCAACACCCAATGGATCTAAACGCTGAATATGTTTGAGCACGACAACGACTTCATCATCTTCCACTTCATCGTCATAGTCCATACTTTCTAAAAGGTGCTGAACTGAAGTCGTAATTTCTGAAATATCGCTATCTAAAAATCCTTTATCATCTAATGAGTCAATAATGCAATAAGCAATCAACTGATCCACTTGCGAAAAATGCAAAAGATTAATTTGCTCGAGCATATGCTCTTTTAAACCCAAATGCCCTTGGCGGTTATCTTCACGCTCTTCAAATTCTGCCGCACCGAGACTTGTCGGCTGATGTGTATAAACATCATCCCAATCTGTATCGACAGGTAAATCATCAGGTAAATGGTCAGCATTCAGTTCATTGGTTAAGTCTTTCTTATCTACTTCTTGCTCTTGTACACTAGATAAGCTTTCCATTGAAGATTGTTCTTCTACTTTTTCTAAAAGCGGGTTGCTATCGAGTTGGATCTGAATTTCTTGTTCAAGTTCAAGGCTCGACAATTGAAGCAATCGAATAGCTTGTTGTAATTGGGGGGTTAGCGACAAAGAGTTCGCAACTTTCAATCCAACAGATAACTTCATAGATCCCTACTCTTTTATACAACTTTTCTAAAGCACGCATTACAAGCAATTTTTGTGCCGTTTTATTTTTTATAGCATAAAAAATTCAAAAAACCTACAAATTTTGAGCATATTATTTTACGCAACCTGAATAACACAACATCATGCTTTACACAGATTTTTATCAATTAAGAAAAAATAAATCATCCCATCCTATTTTAATAGACTCAACGCATACTTTCAGTTCGCTATAAGGGCCAATTAAATAAAAACATCATCGTCATTCAACTTTGTAAAAACCTACGTATAGATATTTTTTAAAGTAATTTACACAACTCAAAAGTATTATTAAGAACCTCAAACATAGCTGTAGAACATAATGCGTAAATTCAGCCTCCTATTTTGTAGATTGCACAGTATTGAGCACAGCGAAATCTACACTGTCAAATAAAGAAAGAAGCTATGCAAGACCACCTCGGATACGGACTTAGCACACGCGCATTAAAAAACGATGGTTTTTTCATTATTCTAGGTGCATCAATCAATATTAATTGGTTAACCGCCATCACAAAACACTCGAAATTACTGGATGCTTTAGTCATGTAGCCAAAACATACTGTGATATATCATCTGCATTGAAGCTGAACATCTTTCCTTAAACTCGCGTAAAACTATATAATTTGATTTGGAAAATATGGGCAGGATTTGGGTCAATGAAGCTACCAACAAATGCAATACTCCTAGCTATTCCGTGATCAGCTTATGTGTCCCAGTAAATATCCAATCACTAGTCTTGAGCGAAGCTAAATCCAATCAATCTAATTAAAAGCTTTATAAAATAAAAAAGCCTGAAATTCATCAAGCCCTTGTATTCACTTTCTAAAATTACAGACTTTTTAAATAGGAGGCAATTTCTAATTGTTCCGCCATTTCAGCCAGTTGTAATGCAGTATATTCACCTTTGTACTGAACATTTGCGCCTTTTTCAACCAGTAGTTTCACCACATCTAGATAACCATTTTCAGCAGCAGCTTGAAGCGCGCTATAGCCTTCATCATCAGTAGAATTCACATCTGTACCGCTGGCAAGACTTTTTTCAACTTCTGCCAACTCACCTAAAGATGCCCAATAAACCAATTCAGGTAAATGCAGTTCATCATCGCTTTCAGGGATTGGGGAGAATGAACTAAGTTTCATTAAACCACCTCAAAATTTAATTTTAGACCGAATATATAAAAG
>NZ_BKFU01000022.1:0-49846 GCF_008980265.1 Acinetobacter sp. TUM15064
GCATAAGATTAACATGAACAATGCCACTAGGAGAAATATGCTAAATTTGATGATTAAAGTTTGCGTATACAGTTGATTTATTTCTAAGAAATTTTTTTTCTCAAAAGCAATACTAATTCTTCTTGTTACTGTTAAGTTAAAACCAAAATCAACAACTAGTGTTAAATATAAAATCGTTGCCTGAGCTAATGCTAATGCTCCTATACCAGTTGGTCCGAATATTCTAGATAAATATGGAATAGTGAGTAAAGGAAATATATAGTTTGTACCTTGGATTAAGAATAATACAAAAATATTTTTTCTAACTAAACTCATGCTATTCCTATTTCTTTAAATCAGAAAATATCGTTTAATTTTTCAGCGTCTTTTAATGTCGGAGCAAACTTATCCTTATCGGTTAACTTTAATTCCAGACCACTTTCAATAGGCCATTCGATCGCAATATCGGCATCATCCCAAACAATGCTTCTTTCACATTCTTTAGAGTAATAGTTCGTCGTTTTATATAAAAACTGCGTATTATCCTCAAGAGCCACAAAGCCGTGTGCAAAACCTGCTGGAATCCAGAACTGCTTATGGTTTTCACCAGTAAGCTCTACACCAACCCATTGACCAAATGTAGGTGAATCTTGGCGAATATCAACAGCCACATCCCAAGCACGGCCTTGTACTACACGTACCAATTTGCCCTGAGCATGTGGATTCAGTTGGTAATGCAACCCTCTCAGTACACCTTTTTGAGAGTACGAATGATTATCCTGAACAAAATTTGGAACCTCAAGACCGCGCTCTGTTAAAGCTTGTTCAAAGTTTTTTTGGTTAAAGCTTTCCATAAACCAACCACGGTCATCTCCAAACACGCGTGGTTCAAGTATGAGTAGGCCATTAATTTTTGTTTCAATAATATTCATTCGTATCACTCAGTTTTATCTAGTCTTTTTTTTCTAGCAATGCTTATGCTTGATGCTCTTTAAGCAATTTAAGCAAGTACTGACCATAGCCCGTCTTTTTAAAGAACTCTCCACGCGCTTTGAGCTGATCGGCATTGATCCATCCATTGTTGAAAGAAATTTCTTCCAAACTCGCCACTTTCAAACCCTGACGGTGTTCAATGGTTTGTACAAACTGACTTGCTTCGAGCAATGAGTCATGCGTACCTGTATCTAACCACGCAAAACCACGGCCAAGCACTTCAACATTCAACTCATTTTGCTGTAAATAAAGGTTATTTACATCCGTAATTTCCAACTCACCACGGTGTGACGGCTGAATATTTTTAGCAATTTCAACGACTTTGTTGTCATAGAAATATAAACCCGTTACCGCGTAGTTTGATTTTGGTTGTTCAGGCTTTTCTTCAATACTGAGAGCCTTTCCTTCTGCGTCAAAGTCAACTACACCAAAACGTTCAGGATCATTTACATAATAACCAAAGACTGTTGCACCACTAACTTGTGACGCTGCACGTTTGAGTTGCTCACTAAAGTGTTGACCATAGAAAATGTTATCGCCCAAAATCAGACAAACATTATCCTCACCAATAAACTCTTCCCCTAAAATAAAGGCTTGAGCAAGACCATCTGGTGATGGTTGGACTTTATAAGAAAGTTTAATTCCGAGCTCTTCACCTGTACCTAAAAGTTTTTCAAAATTAGGTAAATCTTCTGGTGTCGAAATAATCAAAACTTCATTAATCCCTGCCAGCATCAGAACTGACAAAGGATAATAAATCATAGGCTTATCATAAATTGGGAGTAACTGTTTTGACGTTCCCATAGTAATTGGATACAAACGTGTACCTGACCCACCCGCAAGAATAATGCCTTTGCGTTTTATTTGACTCATGGAAGAAGTTCCTCTAATACTTGTGCTACACCTTGCTGCCAATGTGGCAGGTGTAATTTAAAATTTTGTTGTAACTTATCTGTATTTAAACGTGAATTTAAAGGGCGCTTTGCTGGTGTTGGGTAAGCTTGTGTTTCTATGGGATTCACTTGTTTTAAGATCAACGGTTGATTATGTTCACGTGCCTGCTCAAACACAAATTGTGCATAATCATACCATGTTGTTTCACCTGTAGGCGCTAAATGGTAATGACCGTGCAACAGTATTTTTTGTTCATCCGACTGTAAAGTATAATAGCGAATAGCTTGAGCCGTGACATCTGCAATCAGTGCTGCCCCAGTAGGTACACCAACTTGATCTTGGATGATATTCAGCTCTTCTTTCATTTGCGCCAATTTGAGCATGGTCTTAATGAAATTATTTCCTCGCGCCGCATAGACCCAACAGGTACGGAAATTTAGAAATGAAACTCCGCTTTGCTCTAAAGCAAGCTCACCGTCTCGTTTAGTTTGACCATACAAATTAACTGGGGCAGTTTGGTCATCCTCTTTCCATGCCAAAACACCTGTGCCATCAAACACATAGTCTGTTGAATAATGAATCAACAATGCACTATGCTTTTGACATTCCTCAGCCAAGTGCTTAACCGCTAAAGCATTGATAAGATGTGCCTGTTCAGCATCAGATTCAGCCTTATCTACAGCGGTATAAGCGGTTGCATTCACAACAATATCTGGGCGAATTTGTTCAAAGGCTTTTGAGATTTCTGCAAAGTTTGCAACATCACCACACCAACCCTCAGGGTTTGTTTGACGATCTAAAGCAATCACCTCTCCAAGTGGTTGGAGTGCACGCTGTAACTCCCACCCCACTTGGCCATTTTTTCCTAACAACAGTATTTTCATAGTATTACGCAACTTAATTTGTTTCTTCTGCAACCTGATACTGTTGATTGATCCAATTTTGATATTCACCACTTTGGATATGTTGAACCCACGCTTGGTTATTCAAATACCACTCAACGGTTTTTCTTAAACCCGTTTCAAAACTTTCTTCAGGCATCCAACCAAGGTCTTTTTGAATTTTGCTTGCATCAATTGCATAGCGTAAATCGTGACCAGGGCGATCTGTTACATAAGTAATCAAGTCTTCATAACGAGCCACACCATTTGGTTTATTTGGTGCAAGTTCTTCTAACAATGTACAAATGGCTTTAACAACATCAATATTCTTTTGTTCGTTATGACCGCCAATATTATAAGTTTCACCAACAGCAGCCTCAGTAACCACTTTATATAAAGCACGTGCATGGTCTTCTACAAATAGCCAATCACGAATTTGATGTCCATTGCCATATACAGGTAATGCTTTGCCATTGAGGGCATTCAAAATAATTAATGGAATCAGCTTTTCTGGGAAATGATAAGGACCATAGTTGTTAGAGCAATTGGTTAAAACGACAGGTAATCCATAGGTTCGGTGCCATGCACGAACCAAATGATCTGAACTAGCCTTACTTGCTGAATATGGTGAACTTGGAGCATACGGTGTTGTCTCAAGGAACAAGTCATCTGTACCTTCTAAGTCACCATAAACCTCATCCGTTGAAATGTGGTGGAAACGAAATGCTTGCTTTTTATCTTCGCTTAAACCGTTCCAATAATGACGAGCAGCCTCCAACAACTGGTATGTTCCAATAATATTGGTTTCAACAAATGCAGCAGGGCCTGTAATTGAGCGGTCAACATGCGATTCAGCAGCCAAATGCATCACAGCATCTGGTTGAAAACTTTCAAATAATTGATCTAATGCAATGCGATCACAAATATCAGTTTGGGAAAATTGATAACGCTCATTATTTTCAACCAATGCCAACGATTCTAAATTACCTGCATAGGTGAGTTTATCGACATTGAGTACCTGATGGGGTGTATTTTGAATAATATGGCGAACGACTGCTGAACCAATAAAACCAGCGCCACCTGTTACCAATAATTTCATATTTTCCTGCTCTTAATTTAAATTGATTGATAGCAAAATAATTTTAGGTTATCTATAGATAAATAAGATGTTTCTTTATTCTAAAACTATTTCAGTATTTTATTCAAAATATGTGAATGAATTGTATAAATAGTTTAATTGAACACGTTAGGCTTTATCAAATTAACATCAATAAAATATATCAATTCTTGTGCAAATCTTTGGTTTTGTAACCCTCTACATAGGTTTGTAAGATATTTTTAATTTTTGCCTGATTATCTCCTTGTTCAGATAAATCAGATAACTGCAAAAATACGCTGTTAATTTGATCAAAAAAATAAAAATGCTCATACGATTTTAAAATTCGTTCATGGTCAGTTTTGCTAACATTTTCAGATTCGATGAGTAGCTCTTCATATAGTTTTTCACCTGGACGCAGTCCAGTAAACTGAAGTGCAATATCACCTAGACCTTTTTCATCCATAGGTTTAAACCCACTTAGACGAATCATCTGTTTAGCCAAATCAACAATTTTAACGGGTTCACCCATATCCAGTAGAAAAACATCTCCGCCTGTTCCCATTGCCCCCGCCTGAATCACCAACTGCGCAGCCTCAGGAATGGTCATAAAATAACGAGTCACCTCAGGATGCGTTACTGTAACAGGTCCACCTTTTTCAATCTGTTTTTTAAACAAAGGAACGACAGAACCTGATGAACCTAATACATTACCAAAACGAACTATACTGATTTGTGTTTGCGGTTTTGTGGCAGCTAAACCTTGACAATACAATTCGGCCATCCGTTTCGATGCACCCATGACATTGGTTGGACGTACAGCTTTGTCCGTAGAAATCAAGACAAAGGTTTCAACCCCTTGAGCCACAGCGGCATCAACACTACGGGCCGTACCAATTGAAGTATTATAGATCCCTTCAAACGGGTTGGCCTCAACCAAGGGCACATGCTTATAAGCTGCTGCATGGTAAACCGTTTGCACAGCATGCTGTTGCAATATACGTTCCAATTTTATTTGGTGAGTCACAGAACCTAGTATAGGCACTACCTCTACACCTGCATTTTGTAATTCGCGATCAATGGAATACAGTGCAAATTCAGACATTTCAAATAAAACAAGGCATTTTGGTTGATGCTTCACGATCTGACGGCAAAGTTCTGAACCAATTGATCCACCTGCACCAGTTACCATCACCACTTTATTTTTAATATTTTTTTCTAAAAGCGCTAACTTTGGTGGTACTGGATCACGCCCTAGTAAGTCAATAATGTCGACTTCTCTGATGTCAGAGACTTGAACGCGGCCACCTACCAGTTGGGTGACACCAGGCAGTTCCATAATTTTGACATTAGACGGTTCAAAAGACTCAATAATTGCTTTTTTACGTGTACGACTTACAGATGGCATAGCCAGTAATATTTCTTCGATGTGGAACTTACGAAATGCTCCGAGCGCCTTTTTGGGTGAAAAGATTTTTAGTCCGCTTAAAGACTGCCCTTGTAGCGAAGCTTTATCATCAATAAAACAGACGGGCAAATAGTCATCCGAGCGATATAATGCGGCCGCAATTTGTTGCCCCGCAAGCCCTGCACCATAAATCGCGACACGTTTACGATTTTGCTTTTTCACAAAAGTACGCAGTGTGGCATAGCGAATCACAGCACGGCTCCACCACATCCAAGAAAACAGCACAAAGCCGTACATGAGCGGAATGCTCATAGGAATAAAGGCTAAACCAAGTTTCTTAACCGCATATAACCCAACAATTTGAATAAATGTCGCAATCGAGATCCGTAGCAAATAGTCTTCATTGAAGGAGCGTACAATCGCGCTATAAATGCCGAGTAAGGCAAAAATTGCAACACCAAAAACACCTACATACAGATACCAGAAATCTAAGCCTTCCATCACGGGAACATTGGGTTTGGCTAGTCGAATGGCATAAACCAGCCACATCATCAAAGGCAAAACACAGATATCCATGACCACTAAAACAGCTTGTTTTTGACGGCGCGGCAAAGATGCAATGACTCGGATAATGTCTTTCACGATGGGCTCAATGGTTTAGATAAAGGCAAAAAGTTGCATAACAAATTATACGCTGTTTCACATGGAGATTTGTGAGATCACCTGTTGGATACTATCCACCGTTTTTTGCATGTTGCTGTCGGACAAAGTCGGATGTACCAAGAACATTAAACTGCTTTCTCCCAAGCTTTTGGCATTAACCAGTCGTTGCTCAGGACGCCACGGCGTTCCATCGAAGGCTTTTTCTAAATACACTTCTGAACATGAACCACTAAAGCATGGCACACCCAGTGCATTAATTTCCGCCATAATGCGATCACGCGACCAACCTTCTGGCAATTGTGCTGTATTCACTTGTACATAAGCCTTATATGCCGCATGAACATAATTCGCAGGTGGCATTGGCACAGTAAAATAAGGGTTATTTTCAAAACTTGCTAAAACGCGACGCATATGCGCATTACGCACTTGCGTCCATTCTGGCATTTTTTGGAGTTGTAAGCGTCCGATGACAGCCTGCATTTCCATCATGCGCCAGTTGGTACCAAAGCTGTCATGTAACCAACGAAAGCCGGGCGGGTGCTGTTTGTTATAAATGCTATCAAAGTTTTTACCGTGATCTTTATATGACCACATTTTTTTCCATAAATTTTCATCATTGGTGGTGACCATACCGCCTTCACCACCCGTGGTCATGATCTTGTCTTGGCAAAATGACCATGCGCCAATATGCCCAATTGAACCTGCGGATTGACCTTTATAGAATGCACCATGGGCTTGAGCACAATCTTCGATGACCCAAATCCCTTTTTCCTCAGCCAACTGCATGATCGGGTCCATATCACACATCCAACCCGCCAAATGCACACAAATAATGGCTTTAGTTTTCGGAGTAAGAATAGCTTCAATGGTACGGCGTGAAATATTCTGTGAATCCAGCTCAACATCGGCAAAAACAGGATTGGCACCAGCCGTCACAATTGAACTGGCAGATGCAAGAAATGTCCGTGAAGTGACGATCACATCATCGCCTGTGCCAATGCCAAGGGCTTTTAAGGCCAAATCCAGTGCAACTGTGCCATTCGCTACAGCGACGGCATACTGCGTCTGTGCAAATGCGGCAAATTCTTTTTCAAACTCACGGCATTCTTGTCCTGTCCAATAATTGACTTTATTGGATAAAAGGACCTTTGACACCGCATCTGCTTCAGTTGAGGTGAAACTTGGCCACGGTTCAAATGCAGTGTTTAACATGAGTTTTTCCTAAATTTATCATTTACTGGTCAGTATACGGGCAGGATTTCCCACCACTGTTACGCCCGCAGGCACGCTTTTGGTCACCACAGCGCCCATACCCACCACAGCACCACGACCAATCACCAAAGGTTGCGCAGGTGTGCCTTGTTTAATCACGGCACCTGCACCAATATAAACATGGTCTTCTATATGAATATTACCGTTGCATTTTACGCCCGGTGCAAACGTGACGAAATCACCAATCACACAATCATGCTCGACATAACTATATAAGTTGGCATGAAAACATTTGCCAATTTTAATATTGGATGTAATCGTGACAAAAGGACTCAACGCAGCACCTGCGCCAAGTTCTACCGTATCCATCAGCAGCGTATTATCTGCCTGCACTGACCACAATGGAAGACCATCTTGCTCCAGTTTCAGCGCAATTTTTTCACGGACTTGACTGTTGGCAATTGCAATCAGTACCGCTTTGAAAGATACAGGCTCCGCTTTAAATTGTGGGTAGTTCATGGCACGATGACCATTCACTATCGTAATTTCAGTCAAGGCATCATCAATAAACACAATTTCAGCAGGCTCTTGCTGACGTGCTAATTGTTGACGTGCTACAGGCATCAAACTACGTCCACACCCCGAAGCACCATATACGGCATACAGCTTAGTCATGTTTGCTGCCTGTGAATTTATGCATCGTGACATCACCTTCGGCACTAATATCATCTTTCGCGAGCACTTTTTTGACGGTTTTCAGCATGATTTTAAAGTCGAGCCACAAGGACTGATTGTTGACATACCATGTATCGAGTTCAAACTTCTTTTCCCATGAAATGGCATTACGTCCATTCACCTGCGCATAGCCCGTAATACCGGGGCGCACATCATGGCGTTTGGCTTGCTCGCTATTATATAAAGGCAAATATTCCATCAACAACGGGCGTGGTCCCACGATACTCATGTCCCCTTTAATCACATTCCATAGCTCTGGCATTTCATCCAAACTGGTGGCGCGGAGCATTTTACCAAAGGGCGTTAAACGCTCACTATCGGGTAGCGGATTGCCTGCTGTATCCAGTGCATCTTTCATGCTACGAAACTTAATCATTTCAAACGGTTGCCCATGTAAACCCGGGCGGGTTTGGCGAAAAAGTACAGGAGAACCCAAATTCTTTTTTACTTTATACGCCACCAACGCATAGACAGGAGATAGCAGCACCAAAGCAGTTGAGGCGATCGCGACATCTAAAATTCGTTTCAGCATGCTTAAACTCCCATCTCGGACATCATGTGGGCATTCACTTGATGGACATCATATTTCTCTAAAGCGATTTCACGCGAACGTTGCCCCATCTGTACCATCAGTTGCGGGTCATCTATAAAAGTTTGCATGGCGTGCACCAATTCTTCAACTGACTTCACTGGCACCAAATACCCGTTCTGACCATGGATCACTGTTTCTCGGCAACCTGGGGCATCCGTAGTGATAATGGCGCGACCCATCGCCATCGCCTCAAGTACGGTGCGAGGTGTACCCTCACGATAAGATGGCAAGACATAGACCGAACTGGCTGCAATAGCAGGTCGTACATCACTGAGTTTACCCCAATAATTGACGACTTTCTCTGCCACCCAAGCATCTAGTTCAGCTTGCGCAATCGCAGCAGGATTTTCATCAATCCAACCCACCAAATGAAACTCGACTTCTGGATGCTTTGCTTTGATGATGCGAGCCGCTTCTGCATATTCTCGCACCCCCTTATCCCCCAATAAACGAGCAATCAGCAAGAAAGAAACCTTTGCTTGGCCATGTTCATTTTTAGGTAAATCCAGTACTGCAAAATCCTGCACATTCACCCCAGAACCATTCACCACCACCGTCGGTTTTTGAGGTGATAGGAGTTGCATGCTTTGAAATAATTTTAAGTCGTCGGGATTTTGAAAAAAGACTTTGTGTGCATGCTTGAGCGCTTGCGCATACAGACCATGCACCATTTTTTGAAAAATACTGCGTTGACCCGATTCCGCATTTTGAAAGGCATACCCCAAACCCGTAATCAATGCAAAACGATGGGGCACTTTTGCCAAGCTTGCAGCCAATGTGCCATAAATCACGGGCTTAATGGTATAAGACAGCACATAATCAGGTTGAATTTGGCGAATCAGCTGATACATCGCTTTTAATGTTTTGAGATCTTGGATTGGGTTGGTTCCTGTACGTTGCATGGGCAGCGTATGTACCTGATAACCCAATTGCTGCAGTTTATTCAACTCATCAGGATAATCGTGTAAATCAGGCGCTAGGACATGTATTTCTAAACCCTGAGCATGAATCGCCTCTAACAATTTACCGCGAAAGTTCAGTACAGACGGTAGATAACTACTGATCATCAAAAATTTCATCAACCTTGTCCCCATACCGTCATGTATTGCTGGCTTACGTGCTGAATACTAAAGTTCTGCTCTACCCGCGCCCGTGTTTGTTGCTTTAAACTGCGCTTATCAGCCTGTGACAATTTTACATAGTCTAAAATCGCCGCTTTCAACCCTGCTACATCGCGTGGCGCAACCACCCAACCTTTCTCTTCTACAATATATTTAGCATCCCCAACATCCGTCGTGATGCAGGGTAAACCTGATGCCATCGCTTCGACCAAAACATTGGGAAAACCTTCCGTAATCGAAGTCATCAAAAAAGCATCCAACGATTGATAAAAAGCTGGCATATCCGAAACCTGATCGAAGAGCTGTACTTTTTGTGGATCTAACTGATGCTCAGCAAAGGCTTGTTTGATTTCAGGGGTGTCTAAATTGGCACCACTCCCCGCAATTTTAAATACAATCGGCTGATCTTTAAGTTCAGCAATCACTTGCAATAAATATGCATATCCTTTAGCTGTATGGTAGCGCCCTGCAAAACCAATTGTGATCGGTTCATGCAATTGCTCATTTACTTGAAACTGATCTAAGGCAACACCATTGGCAATCACCTGCTGATTTGCATTGTTAAAACCAAACGCTTGATGTTGCTCAAGGGATGAATGCGCACAATACACAATACCTTTCGGTTGCTGAGAGAAAAGCTTGCTGAGGTTTAATGCCACTTTGGTACTCAGCGACTCTTCTTTAGGTGATGCCAGTGAATGATGAACCCCCCAAAAAACAGGTGGTTTTTGTTGCATGCCCAACAGACTTAGACTGGTCATCGCATTGGCATGGTACATCCAACCTTGTACCACATTCGGTTGAATCTGTTGCAGTAGTGTTCTGAGTTTAAGCATGACACTCAAACTGTTTATACCCTTCCAATTTAAACTGTAGTGTGAAGAGCACAGCTTCAAGGTTTCGGCATAAACATTGGATACATGCATTAATGAGATAATAATGTGTTCATACTCTGCCTGCGTTTGCGCAACCAAACGGGACAGCATCATTTCAGCGCCACCCACACCTGCGAAGTTGGTAATCACATGTACAACCACAGGTTTGTTCATACTGCCAACCCCATCATCTGAGCATAGCGTTGCAATACCGTATCTTTATGGAACTGCTGACAGTGCTGTTCAAATTCAGTCGCAGTATATTGCACACCGTCTGCACAAAGCGCTTGCTGCATAGCCTCTGCTAATGCAGGTGCATCATCGCAAGGCACCAATAAGCCGAATTTGGCATTATCCAAAATTTCCATCGGGCCACTTGGACAATCGGTACTCACCACTTTAATTTTTGAAGCTAGCGCCTGAATCAGCACACCCGGCAAACCTTCCCAATTTGAACTCAGCACAAACAGTTCAGCATATTTAAAATAAGCATAAGGATTGGCATCAAAACCGGGTAAATCCACAACATCGTGTAGACCCAAGTCAGCACGTAAATGTTCCAGTTCCTGACGCAACTCACCTTCACCCAAAATGATCAAACGGGTATTGGGCTGCTGTTGATGTAACCTAGCAAAGGCACGAATTAAATTGGCAAAGTTCTTTGCTTCTGTTAAACGTCCAACCGCCATGATGACTTTAAGATTAGGCTCAAAAAAACGATGCGTTACAGGTGCTTGAAGTTTAGTAAAATAACTGTCATCAATCACGGGGTTGTAAATGGTGACTAAATTAGACTGTTGATAGCCATAGTATTTGCGAAAATCCTCTAACACCCCATTGGATACACAAACCACTCGGTCCGCCATGGGATAGCTATAGTTCACGAGGCTTTTCAAGACAAACTTGGCAAAACCTTGCAACTTCATATTTTTCGAAGGTGTCGACACTTCACGGAAGATTAATTTGGTTTTGACTTTTGCCAGTTTCTTGGCAAAGGCACAAATGATATTGCTATGGGTTTGGGTGGCAACGACTGCAAGGTACTGCCCTGTTTTTAATTGTTGTTTTAGTGGCATCAAAGCATTCACCACTCGCCCACAGTTCAAATCAAGCAGTTGGATTTTAGGGCTGACCTCAGGACGTAATTTTCCCTTTTCACCCTGTATATTACATACAGCCAAATCCACCTGAATACCTTGCTCAGCAAAGCTATTGGCGAGCTGGATGACGGTTCGTTCAGCCCCTCCACCACCCAGTGTTGGTAAAAAGAACATCACTTTATTCAACATCATAAAATCCACTTAAAGCTAAAGCTGAGATTGTTTTTGTGCTTGAAGCTCAATCGCACGCTGCACACGTTGAGTATAGTCCTGAATCCCTGCAAGCTCAGAGTCACTGGCACAAGTGGTTTTAATTTTGGCTTGAAAGTCATCAAAACTGCTCACCACTTTGGCAGGTACTCCAATTGCTACACTATTATCAGGAATATCTTTAGTCACCACTGAACCTGCGCCAATCACCACATTTGAACCAATCGTGACCCCCGGCATAATAATGCTATTGACCCCAATAAAAACATGAGAACCCACATGAATAGGGGCAAAACGTTGATAACGCTTGCCTTGCGCATCATAAACAAGGCAGGTACTACCATCATGCGTAATAAACTTAACGCCTGAGGTGACTGTAACGTGATTCCCTAGGTGAATCAGAAAAGGTTCAGAGCCCCAGCTCTTGATATAAATTCGACAATGCTCACCGATAGTCACCCCTTTTTTACGCGCATAAGCAATACTGCCCTTGAACATAAAATAGGCTAAATCAAACACTGTGTTGAAAATTGACCGAATCAATGCCATGTATCAAAAAGACCCAAGATAAATAGATAAATGTGCAACAAAAGTACGCAACGGGCTATTTTACTCTCAATTGTGCAACACGGATATGCTCTGTCCAACAGAGTTTTATTTTATTTTTTTTGCAGGTGTTCCCACGTAAACCCCCGCCTCGGGAAGGCTTTTACTCACCAATGAACAGGCGCCCACGACCACATTATTGGCAATATTGACGCCATCAAGCACGGTTACTCGAGCACCAAACCAAATATTTTCACCAATTTGAATCCCCTGTTTAGTAATGTGGTCTTTGACCAAAACCTCAGGATCATCAAACTTATGGTTACTGGCGATCATAATACTTTGCGTGCCAATCCGGGTATTATCCCCAATGCTTAGACCACCACAGCCATTGAGAAAAGATTTGGAGTTGATACTGACATTCTGTCCAATTTCAACCTTGCCACCAAAACACTTGATATAACAGCTTTCACCAATAAAACTGTGATCACCAATACAAAGCGTGGCGCCCTTTTCCACAATAATCGTGACATCATCCCCAATATAGACATTTTCCCCGATACTCACGACACCGCTAATATCGAGCTTAGTCCGCTTCCCAAAATATTTAAACCGACTTGAAAAAGCCATGTTATACAGCGCCTTACGGCACTGTGCAGAGAGCCAGTTGAGCAACTTCAAAGTTTTAAAAAACATCACAATTTTGCTCTCCACACCACATATAAAATGGAAAAATTATAAAAAATGAGTGCTACAGGAACAGCCAAAAGCATATAAATTTTATCATTCATCATGACATAGAGCCCAGCAAACAAAATGAACTTTAAAATCAATTCCACAATTTGCAGTCTAAACAAAACTTGGCTGTTTCGTTTCGCAATCAGATAAGCTGAACTGGGCGGATTACAAAAGACCGCCCAATAGCCCAATGCCAAAATTTGGAAATAGGTTGAAATACCGACCCACTCATGGCCAAAAGCCCACAAATAAACACTTTCAGGTAATACAAAAAATACTGCAAAAAATGGCAGCGAAATCAGGCTTAAAATCACACTGCTATGCAAAGCCTGACGATTGGTGTGTGCATGTTTAAATTTGCGAATAAAAAATTGGCGAAGGGTTTGCGACATTAGGTTAATTGGGACACGGAGCGTACGTTCAACAATGGCGTAAAAACCCATTGCCTGCACCCCGACAAAATGTGAAACCACATAGTATGGCAAGTTATGTGAAAAACTATTTAAAAGTGCATGCGGTGTATTGCTATAGATAAAATCTTTATAATGCTTAAATGCCTGCCAACTCACGCTATAGAGTTGATTTTTTAGAATATAAAGCACCACAATCATAAGCATGATCACTGAACTGACCGCATAGCTACTCACCAGGCCAATGCTCATCCATAAAGGTAAACTTAACTGCACCACCACCACAATCAGGCTTCTAAAAATATTCAGCCCTGCACAAAAATATTCGGCATGTACTGAAAACTTATAGTTATAAAGGCTTTGAATCAAAGTATTGGCAAGTATTCCACTACAAATTGCCCCAACCATTGCTGCATCAAAAAAGCAACTCAAAACACCTGCCGAAAGCAAGGAAATAAGGGTGGCAAAAATCGCACCTTCGAAAATCAGACTTTTTTGATGCTGTTGTTCGGCCACCAATTGCGCTTGGTCCAAACGCAAATTCGCTACTGTCGATAAGACACTAACGATGGCTAAAGCAATACCATATTCACCAAAGTCTTGAACCGAATATAAACGCGTTAAAAAAGGCAGGGCGATAAATGTCATTATCGCACCCACTAATAAACTGCTGGTGATTAAACCAATCGACTGGTATTTGGCGAACAGGCGCGCAATCATGTCAACCCGTTCAGGTCAAATTATTGACATACCAACGCATTGCCAACTGAATGCCTTCAGCAATCGGGTATCCAGGCGCATATCCTAAAGCCTGTTGAATTTTGGCAATACTGGCTTGTGAATGGCGCACATCCCCTGCACGAAATTCACGATACACTGCAGACTTTTCATAGCGAATTGAGTTTTCAAACAATGCAACTTGAATTGCAGCATATAGATCATTCAAGGTGGTACGATCACCCACAGCTACATTATAAACTTGGTTTTTGGCCTCGTCAGGGGCTGTGGCTGCCAAAATATTGGCTTGTACCGTATTATCAATAAAACAGAAATCGCGACTGGTTTCTCCATCACCGTTGATGAAAACATCATCCCCTGCAATCATCGACGCAGTCCACTTGGGAATCACGGCTGCATAGGCACCATTTGGATCCTGACGTTGTCCAAAAACATTAAAATAGCGCAAACCAATGGCTTTAAAACCATAGCTACGGGCAAACACATCTGCATATAGCTCATTCACATATTTAGTTACGGCATAGGGTGAAAGTGGATTTCCAATATTTTCTTCAACTTTAGGTAATCCTGGATGATCACCATAGGTTGAACTGCTTGCCGCATAACTAAAACTTGAAACATGCGCATCACGTGCTGCGGTCAGCATATTCAAAAAGCCACTGATATTGGTGTCATTGGTCGTGATCGGATCAACAATCGAACGTGGTACAGAACCCAAAGCAGCTTGATGCAAAACATAGTCCACACCAGTACAAGCTGTTTGACAGTCTGCAAACTGACGAATATCACCCTCAATGAAATTGAAATTTGACCACTGTGCCTCTGAGACACATCCTTTCACTTCATCAAGATTATGTTGATAGCCTGTCGCAAAATTATCTAACCCGACCACGATCTGATCTAGCTTTAATAATGTTTCAAGCAAATTTGAACCAATAAATCCAGCAACGCCCGTGATTAGCCATGTCTTCGGTGCTTGTTGTAACTGCTCGCAGACCGTTTGATATTGGTTCATCGTAAATTTTCCAAAAACATTCAATAAATTATAGACGTAAATCAGACTCTGATTGATCTAATACATATTTTAAATCATACAAGACATGGCTTTCTTTACCTAAAGCACGAATTGCATCAGCGCCCATCACCTTAAATTGCTGGTGGGCAACCGCAAGAATCACCGCATCATACGTTTGCTGATTTAAAGACTGTACTGGGCTAATCGCATATTCACTTTCAGCCTCAATTGGGCTTACCCACGGGTCATATACATCAACATCAATATGATATTCTTCAAGTTCTTTCACAATGTCGATGATACGGGTATTACGAATATCAGGACAGTTTTCCTTAAAACTGAGCCCCAAGACTAAAACTTTTGCGCCTTCAACCTGAATCTTCTTTTTCACCATACTTTTAACAAGTTGGGTGACGACATAAGCACCCATGCCATCGTTCAGACGACGACCTGCCAAGATAATTTCAGGATGATAACCCATCGACTGTGCTTTATGAGTTAAGTAATACGGGTCAACCCCGATACAGTGCCCACCCACTAAACCTGGACGGAATGGTAAAAAGTTCCATTTTGTTCCTGCGGCTGTGAGTACATCTTCTGTATCAATGCCCATTTTATTGAAGATCAAAGCAAGTTCATTAATTAAAGCAATATTTACATCACGTTGTGTGTTTTCAATCACTTTTGCTGCTTCTGCAACTTTGATACTTGGCGCTTTGTGCGTGCCCGCTTCAATAATAAGATTATATACTTCATCGACAAAATCAGCGACTTCGGGTGTAGAACCTGAGGTGATTTTTAGAATATTCGTAACCCGATGGAGCTTATCCCCTGGATTAATCCGTTCGGGGCTATAGCCCGCAAAAAAATCTTGATTGAATGTTAAACCTGATACTTTTTCTAAGACAGGAATACAGGCTTC
Source organism: Acinetobacter sp. TUM15064 (assembly GCF_008980265.1). Classification (NCBI taxonomy): domain Bacteria; kingdom Pseudomonadati; phylum Pseudomonadota; class Gammaproteobacteria; order Moraxellales; family Moraxellaceae; genus Acinetobacter; species Acinetobacter sp. TUM15064. The sequence goes on from NZ_BKFU01000022.1 coordinate 16,129, forward strand.
TTCTGTTGCACCGGGATAAACGGTCGATTCATAGACAACGATATCACCCGCAGATAATACCTGACCAATACTTTGTGATGCTTTGATTAATGGAGTGAGATCGGGTTGTTTAAATTCATCAATCGGTGTTGGAACGGTCACAATATAAAAGTTACAACTTTTTAGATCTTCTAAATCTGCGCTATAACTCAACTGAGTTGCTTGCATCAACTCATCTGGAGACACCTCCAAGGTATGGTCTTGACCAGACTTTAACTCATCAATTCGCTTCTGATGAATATCGAAACCCAGCACAGAAACTTTTTTACCAAACTCTACAGCCAGAGGTAAACCAACATAACCTAATCCGATGATGGCAATTTTTAGATCAGCGAGTTGTAGCATGGTACAGCCTTGTGCAATTTGAATAGGATAGGAGCAGAGATCTCAACGTTGCACAATATAGCAGAAATTTGATTTCTTTTAATGACTAAATTATGTTACTTAGTCCTCAAAAAATTATTCGATTAATTATAGAAACAGTACGTTTCACCAACATCTTAGGCTATGTTAAAGATATTAATTGGTATAAAATCTAACTGTTTTATATAAATTCTTCGGGTTGTCATAGCCCTGATCCATTATTCAAATTATTTATAAATAGGGTTTATTTTCGAGTGAGTTACTACCGCTATAGCATATTGTTAGCACTCAGTTTAAGCATAACTGGTTGTGCCGTAACATCAGGACTTCAAACTTATGATCTTCCTGAACAAGGCTCCTATAAAACAAATCAAGGTGCTGAACTTAATGTTGTACAGTTAACACAAGAGAATATCTCTAATATAGCGCAAGCACCTGTCAACAATTTTTCAGATATTCGAACTTTGTTTAATAAAAAACAAGGTATTTATCGCTTGAACTATGGTGATGTCCTATCTATCCAACTTTGGGCATATCCAGAAATTACTCCGCCTATTCAAGATGCGACCAGTGTACGAACTGTAGGCTACCCGATTGATCCAAACGGGAATGTCCAACTTCCTTTAATTGGTTCTGTCAAAATTGCTGGAAAAACGCTTGCTGAAGCACATACATTCTTGCGCAGCCAATTTAGCAAGTATCTCAAGAATCCTGACGTGATTGTCCGCGTTCTGTCTTTTGAAGCAAAACGCTACTATGTCAACGGGCAAGTGCTTAAAAGTGGACAATACACCATCAATGATCTTCCAATCAGTCTCTATACTGCCCTAGGTCAAGCGGGCGGGATCGACACCAAGACTGGAGATACGACCAATATTCAACTCATCCGAAATGGTCAAACATATAATCTCAATACCATTCAGTTAGAAAAACAAGGCTTATCACTCCATAACCTACTGATCCAACCTGACGACACCATTTTCGTTAACACCAAACAAGACCAAAAACTATATGTCATGGGTGAGTCGAGTAAAAGCCAAGCGATTAGCTTAAGAGATCAAGGCATGTCTTTAAGTGATGTATTGGGTGAAAGTGAAGGTATTAATCCATATTCTGCAAGTGCAGCACGAATTTATGTAATGCGCACAGACTTAAAGTCCAAACAATCAACCATTTATCATTTAAACTTGAGTAGTCTGGGTAATTTGGCCTTAGCCAATCAATTCGACATGAAAAAGAACGATATTGTCTATATTGATGCAACAGGTTTAACTCGTTGGCAGCGTGTGATGAATCAAATTGTTCCGTTCTCAAGTGCTTTATATAGTTTTGATCAACTTGGAAAATAAGTCATGGGGATACAAAATATTTTAGTGGTTTGTGTTGGAAACATTTGTAGAAGTCCAATGGCGGAATATTTCCTCAAGCAGGAAAATCCACAGCTCAATATTGACTCTGCAGGTCTATCCGCCATGGTGGGACATGGTGCCGATGACAAGGCTATTCATTGTATGGATCAATTTAAGATTGATATGCGTCAGCATGTCGCAAAACAGATCAATGCCAGTCTCATTAAAGCTGCCGATTTGATTTTGGTGATGAGTAACAACCAAGCTCAACATATAGAAAAACAGTGGCCTTTTGCTAAAGGTAAAGTCTTTCGCCTAGGTCATTGGCAAAAACAAAATGTTGCTGACCCCTACCAGCATGATCAAGCTTTTTTTGATATAACCTGTAGCAATATTCAAAGCTTTGTTGCTGATTGGAAATCACATTTTTAAATTATTACGATATTAAATTATGAATCAAAACTCTAGCACTAGCGAAGATACAATCGACTTAAAAGAGTTATTTTTTTCTCTGATTGCTCAGTGGAAACTCATTGCTCTTTGTATTATTTTCAGTTTAATTTGTGCATTACTTTATTTAAGAGTCACTCAACCAGTCTATTCCACGGACGCTCTCGTTCTTGTTGAAGATGGTAAGAGCGCAGCCTCTGCTGCTCTTTTAGGTGAGCTCAGTCAACTCTCAGGAGCGATGGGGCAAAAGTCACCAGCCGATGCTGAAATTGAAGTCCTAAAATCTCGCATGGTTTTGGGACAAGTGATTCAAGATTTAAATCTTGATCTCCACATCACTGACTCAGAAAGTTCAGTATTTAATCGTCTAATTTCAAAGAATAAGTCAACAGTAGAATACACTCCGACTGAAGTAATTTATCAAAATCCATCTTCTTTAGTCCAAATTAAACAATTCAAAGTTCCTGATTTTTATCAAGATAAAGCACTTCAATTAAAGTTCAATGAACAAGGTACATTTCAACTTTTATATGAAGATGAAGTTGTTCTTGAAGGCAAAACCAATGTCAAGAATCAAGTACCTAGTCCGTATGGCTTATGGGAAGTCTATATAATCAAAAAAGATAAGCTTGCTTACGAACTTGGACTCACAAAATACTCTTTACCTTCAGCCATGAAAAACCTCATGCAAAATTATGGTGTGGCCGAACGTGGAAAAATGACAGGTGTAATCGGTTTAAACTACCAAGGTACTGATAAAGAACACATTACCAAAGTTCTGAATCATATTCTGAGTGTCTATCACAAACAAAACATTGAAAGAAAGTCCCTAGAATCAACGCAAACACTTGCTTTCTTAGATAAACAATTACCTTTACTTAAGCAACAACTCGAAGATTCTGAGATTAAGTTCAATAGATTCCGTGAAAAATACAACACCATTGATGTGACCCAAGAATCTGAACTGTTATTAAAGCAAAATATTGAGCTTGAACGCTTAATGATTGAGCTCAAGCAAAAACAAGCTGAACTTTCTGCAAAATATACCAATGATCACCCTTTAATGGCAGAAATTAATGCTCAGTTGAAAGAGTTGACTGGTAAAAAAGAACAGTTAAATCAAGCTTTGAAACAACTTCCAGAAACCCAGCGCTTATATTTACAGCTTTATCGCGATGTTAAAGTAAATTCAGAACAATACACTGCTCTGCTAAACAACTATCAACAGTTGAAAATTGCAAATGCTGGTGAGATTGGTAATGTACGTATTGTCGATACAGCCGTTAAGCCTTTTGAAAAAGTTAAGCCAAAGACACTTATCGTTCTAATTTTATCGCTCTTTGTCGGTGGTTTCCTTGGTACGCTGTTAGCATTATTACGCAATATGATGCGCTCAGGCATTAAAGACTCCGCTCAAATTGAAAATGAGCTGGATCTACCTGTGTATGCAACAGTCCCTCGTTCACCCGTGCAAGAAAGTCGCATCAATATTTTGAAGAAGAAAAAGAATATTCCTATTTTGGCTGTTAAAAACAGTGATGATATTGCGATTGAAAGCTTACGTAGTATGCGTACCGCCATTCATTTTGCTTTAAGTTCTGCAAAAAATAACCTGATTATGATTTCAGGCCCAGCACCAGAAGTCGGGAAATCTTTTATTTCGACCAACTTAGCCACAATTTTGGCGCAAAGCGATAAACGTGTTTTGATTGTAGATGCTGACTTACGTCGTGGATATTTACATAAATACTTTAACTACGACACTCAACCAGGTCTCACTGAATTACTCAATGGCCAACACAGCTTAGAGACAGTGATTCGAAATACTGAAGTACCTAGCTTAAGCGTCATCTCCAGAGGTAAAAGTCCAGCCAATCCATCTGAACTCTTAAGCTCGGCTCAGTTTAAGAACGTCTTGGCACAACTGTCTGAAAAGTTCGATCATGTGATCATCGACACACCACCAGTACTGGCTGTAACGGATGGGATTATTATTTCTCAATATACAGGCGTTAATTTAGTGATTGCGCGTTATGCGAAAACACAAATGAAAGAGCTTGAGTTAACCATCAATCGCTTTGAACAAGCAGGTGTTAAAGTCAATGGCTTCATTCTGAATGACATTCAACGTACAGCTGGTTCAGGTTATGGCTACAATTATGCTTATGCTTATAAAGCCAATAAAGAATCAGACTAAAGACAGCTATTAGCCGATAAAAAGCCAGAATGACAGTTCTGGCTTTTTATTTTGTATGACAAACGTTTATATATTCAAATCCTTATAGTTTTTTTAAGGACTTCGGCATATATTAATTTGGAAATGTACTCTAGGTACAAAACACGTGATTCATGAAGTCTGCTAAGATGCTGAAAACTTTTTGAATGTAATAGAATTAGGAAAAATTTCACATGAGTAAAGCCTTACCGATTGCTGTAGCTGTTCTTCTAGGCGGTGCTGCACTTGTTCCCGTTTATTATGCATCTCAACACCCTGCTTCGGCTGAAGCGCAAGTTTCAAAAAATGCATCTGCCGTAGAAAAAATTAGCTATGCACTAGGCTATGAAGTTGCTCATCAAACCCCACCAGAACTCGACATTAACAGTTTTGTCACCGGTGTTCGCGCAGGTCATGCCCGTAGCCAACCCGCGTATACAGAAGAAGAATTAAAACAAGCCTATGAACAGTTCCAACAAGAAATGCAACAAAAACAGGCTAATGTTGCTCAACAAGCACAGACCACTAGCGATAATTTCTTAACTGAAAATGCAAAAAAACCTGGGGTGAAAACTACAGCTTCAGGCTTACAGTACAAAATCACCCAAGAAGGTACAGGCAAGCAACCAAATGCAAACTCGGTAGTGACGGTACACTACAAAGGCCAGTTGGTCGATGGTAAAGTCTTTGACAGCTCAATTGAGCGTGGCGAGCCAATTGAGTTCCCATTGAATCAAGTCATTCCAGGTTGGACTGAAGGTTTACAACTGATGAAAGAAGGTGGCAAAGCGACCCTCTATATCCCGTCTAACTTAGGTTATGGTCCACAAGGGGTACCCGGTATGATCCCAGCCAACAGCACACTTATTTTTGATGTAGAACTGATCAAAGTAAAATAACAATGCCAACTCAAGGAGAGCTTTTGCTCTCCTGTTTTTATTGAGAACAATTTATGAAAATTCAAACAACATTACTCTGTGGCTTGTTCCTTTCAACTCCTCTTTTCGCGGCGCCTATCACCAATAAAAGTAGTGTTCATCAACAGGTCGGTTATAGCTTTGGTTATTTGATGGGTCGCAGTAATGCAGAGTCTATTCAAGATTTAGATATAGATGCTTTTGTCCAAGGGTTACGAGAAGCATCTAAAGGCCAAACTGCCTCATTAAGTGATGAAGATATGGCGCGTGTACTCACCCAATATAAGCGTCAAGCCGAAGCGAAACAATTATTAGAAGTCAAACAATTGGCAGACAAAAATGCCAAAATTGGCGCAGCATTTTTAGCTGAGAATGCAAAAAAACCTGAGGTGAAAACTACAGCTTCAGGACTGCAATATATGGTTTTACAACAAGGTCAAGGCAAGTCACCCAAGGCCAACAGTCGAGTCAAAGTCCATTATGAAGGACGTTTGATTGATCAAACGGTTTTTGACAGTTCGATTGCCCGCCAACAGCCTGCAGAATTCCAAGTCAGCCAAGTCATTCAAGGTTGGACTGAAGGTTTGCAACTGATGAAAGAAGGAGCGAAATACCGTTTCTTTATTCCATCTAAACTGGGTTATGGTCAAATTGGTTCAGGTGATGTAATTGAACCGAACAGCACGCTGATTTTTGATGTGGAACTGATTGCAGTATTGCCAAACTAAGGCAGTTAGGCAAAATAATTCTATAGATAAAATAAAAAGCCTGACATGTGATCAGGCTTTTTATTGATTACGCTTTTTATGAATTACAATCTATTCTCAAATCAAGCCATGCTTTTTTAAGCTACGCGCTTCACTGGTCTTGCAGCATAAAATCAAGTAGTGCTTTTTGTTTTATGCTTCATGCTTTAAATGGCGTGGTCTAAAACCCGTAATGAATAAACCAACGGCATAAGCCACTGCACCGACCACACACAGCCCAACCACTTCAGCAACGCGAATCCACTGTGACATTTCGCCATTATACCAAGTCAGTCCGTACCACAATGCCGCAATCATCACGGCGTTAGAAATACCAAACTGAATAAACAGTTTTTTCCAGTGAGCACCAAAACGGAAAATATCACGCTTATGTAGGTAGAAATACAACATTCCTGCATTTACAAGTGCAGACCCAGAAGACGCTAAAGCCAGTGCCATATGCTCTGCATGCCAGTCAATCAATTTAAAGAAACCAATAAACACTACGTTTAAAATCGCATTCGCAGCAACGGCCATTAGCCCCACACGGACAGGAGTCTTGGTGTCTTGTTGTGCATAAAACCCAGGTGCAAAGACTTTAATCAACATGAATGAAATCACCCCGGCGCTCATACACTGCAACGCTAAAGCCGTCATTTGAGTATCTTCAAGGGTAAATTGTCCGCGTTGGAATAGGGCCTGAATAATAGGGGTCGATAACATAAACAGTGCAATACTGGCAGGCACGCCAACCAAAACAATCACCTTCGCAGCCCAATCCATCATGCCACGAAACTTCGACATATCTTGCTCTGCATGACGGGTCGACAATGCCGGTAAAATTACCGTACCAATCGCCACCCCAATCAACCCCAAAGGCAATTCAGTCATACGCTCTGCACTATATAACCAAGACACAGAACCATCTTGCATAAACGAAGCCCAAATGGTGTTTAGAAGTAAGTTAATTTGCGTAACAGAAACACCAAATAGTGCAGGCAACATCAATTTCATGATGCGATCTACACCCTCATGTTTAAAATCGACTTTCGGCGGAATCAGTAATTTTTTATGCCAAAGTTCAGGAATTTGGATCGCTAATTGCAATACACCCGCAGCAATCACTGCCCAACCGAGTGCCATAATCGGCTCCGCCATATACGGCGTCAACCACCATGCTCCTGCAATCATCGCAACATTCAGCAATACTGGTGAAAATGCGGGTGAAGCAAAGGAACCATAACTATTTAGAATACTGCTGGCAAAGGCTGTCAGCGACATAAACAATAAATAAGGAATAGTGAGGCGGAACATCGAAACTGCAAGATCAAACTTCTCAGGGTCAGCATGGAAGCCCGGTGCATAAATATACAATACGGCAGGCGCCGCGACCATAGCCAAGAAAGTTAGAGCTGTCATGATCGTCATCAAACAACCAAAGACACGGCTAATCAGGATTTGAACTTCCGCATGGGTACGCCCAGTTTTATATTCGGTCAGTACTGGAATAAACGCCTGAGAGAATGCCCCCTCAGCAAACAGCCGACGAAAGAAGTTCGGTATACGAAAGGCCACCACAAAAGTATCGAAATCTTTACCCGCACCAAAGACATTCAGCAAAACAATGTCTCGTACCAAACCCAAGACCCGAGAAAGCATGGTCATTGCACTTACAATTACGGTTGACCGCCACAGCGCCATCGTATCCACCTAGTTTTTCATTTGCCGCTATTGTAATGAAACTTCAGCGAATATTTGATTGTTTAATGTTGTTGTCTGCACTCAATTTATTGACTTTTTAACTGCTGCAAACGGCTTCTATATTTGTACCAATCGAAAAATGGGCCAGGATCCGTTTTTCGACCTGGCGCAATATCGGAATGCCCCGCCAAATGCTGTTGAATTTGAGGATAGGTTTGCTGTAAGCAGGCAGTCACATGTACCAATGCTTCATATTGGGCATCTTCAAAAGGCATGTCATCACTGCCCTCAAGCTCAATGCCAATCGAATAATCATTGCACTCTTTTTTGCCCAAATAACTCGAACGCCCTGCATGCCATGCACGGTCATGAAAGTTAACAAATTGTAAGACTTCCCCGCCTCTTAAAATCAGTAAATGTGCTGAGACTTGCATGCCTTGAATAGTTTGAAAATATGGATGTACTGACCAATCCAATTGATTTTGAAAAAATTGTTCAATATAGCCACCACCAAACTGTGAGGGGGGCAAACTGATATTATGAATGACAATCAGTTGAATATCAGCATCTGCAGGACGTGCGTTAAAATTAGGCGATGGGATTTGTCTCGCTCCCTGCAATTGACCAGCTTGCACTTGAAACGATGGAATGCCTTGCATATTTTTATTCCTTAAACCCATTGCGCCCTTCGGGCAATATTTTTGCTTTGTTGTCCATGCTAAATCTTTCCCTATCATTTCACAAATCTATGGTGTTTCGTTTTAGAAATTTTTACGCCTTTTCAGGAAAAATGCTAATATATTGCGCAATTTTCATGGCTTCTATAAAGATACGGACAATCGGATGAGCATATCGCAGCAACTGCTTGAACAATCTATTCAACTGAATATTCAACAGGCATTACAAGAAGACATCGGTGATGGCGACATTACGGCACTTTTGACGCCTGAAGATGAGCAAGCAACTGCGACCATTATTAGCCGTGAAGACATGATTCTTGCAGGTCAACCTTGGGTCAATGCATTAATTGCAGCTTTTGATTCGAGTGTACAAATCACGTGGCTAAAAAACGATGGCGATCTGGTTCGTGCCAATGAAACCCTTTTTAAACTGGCGGGTTCAGCACGCAGCTTACTTACGGTTGAACGCCCTGCGCTCAACTTTGTACAAACCCTGTCTGCAGTAGCAACTAAAACGGCTGAATATGTCAAACAGTTAGACGGCTTAAATACAAAGTTGCTAGATACCCGTAAAACACTACCGGGTCTGCGCATTGCACAAAAATATGCAGTCGCGATCGGCGGGGGGCAAAACCATCGTTTAGGCTTATTCGATGCTTTTTTAATAAAAGAAAATCACATCATGGCAGCTGGTGGCATTGCTCAGGCGATTGCCAAAGCGCATCAAATTGCCCCGGGCAAACCTGTCGAAGTCGAAGTCGAAACATGGGCTGAATTAGACCAAGCATTAGAAGCCCAAGCGGATATCGTGATGTTAGACAACTTTAGCCAGCAACAAATGATTGATGCTGTCAAGCATGTCGCAGGACGTTGTAAATTGGAAGCGTCAGGCAACATCACCATTGACAACTTACGTGAAGTGGCAACCACAGGCGTGGATTATATTTCGATGGGTGTGTTGACCAAAGATGTCAAAGCCGTCGATCTTTCCATGCGTTTTAATGCTTAATTTGAAAAGATTGCATTCAGTCAACACGCCATAAAAAAACGCACTAGATAGTGCGTTTTTTTGCGTGAAAACTTACCAGCCCAGTGCTTGCTGTTGTTTTTTCACCAATTCTTGAATGCCCTTTTCGGCCATTTCTAACATGGCATTGCACTGTACACGGGTAAATGGTTTATCTTCCGCTGTACCTTGAATCTCAATAAACTCACCTGCTTGGGTCATCACCACGTTTAAATCTGTTTGGCAGTTTGAGTCTTCTTCATAACACAAGTCTAAAAGCACTTCATCTTGGAAAATACCGACTGAAATGGCAGCAACCAAACCTTTGAGTGGATCCTGCTTAATTTTCTTTTTCTCAAGCAGCGTATTCATCGCATCAATAAGGGCTACCGCAGCACCAGTGATTGCAGCAGTCCGCGTACCACCATCTGCTTGAATCACATCACAGTCAATGGTAATCGTATTTTCACCGAGTTTCTTTAAATCCACCATGGCACGTAAACTACGACCAATCAAACGTTGAATTTCTTGAGTACGACCACTTTGCTTACCACGTGCCGCCTCACGGTCACTACGGGTATGGGTTGAACGTGGCAACATGCCATATTCTGCTGTTACCCAACCTTGACCTTTACCTTTTAAAAAACGCGGAACTGAATTATCAATGCTCGCAGTACAAAGAACTTTGGTATGACCAAACTCAACCAATACCGAACCTTCTGCATAACGTGTATAGTTACGCGTAATAGTAACATCACGTAATTGATCTAATGCTCGTTGGTCGATACGCATAATACGTCCTTCATCTGACTAAGTTGATTGGCGCATAGTATAGCAGAAGCAAAGCCAAAGCATTTGCTCCACAAGCTCGCTTTTGTAATTGATCGCCAACCTCACTTTAGATCTTGATTCTTTGTTAAACTAAAAGACAAATGAGCTTGAGGCCACATCTATGTCGATTCGTGAAGAGCGCAAACAACAAAGTCGCCAAGCATTGCTCAATGCAGCCTTACAGCTCAGCACCTCTGGTCGCTCCTTTAGTCAGATCAGTCTCCGTGAAGTTACCCGTCAAGTCGGTTTAGTGCCAACCGCCTTTTATCGACACTTTAGTGATTTGGATGAACTAGGGCTTGAACTGGTCGACCAAGCTGCCTTACATATCAAAAATGTGCTGACCCAATTAGGTCAAAGCTATGTTTACCGCCCACATGCAACCATTGAGCACAGCCTCGATTTATTCTTTGATGCCGTTGAGCAACACCCCGAACAATGGATCTTTCTCATCGGCGAGCGTTGGGGAGGCTCAACATTGGTTCGTAAAGCCATCGAACGAGAGATCACGTTTTTAATCGACGACTTTGCCTATGCTCTCACCCGTATTGAAAGTATGCAGCATATCCGCGATTCAAAAGACCTTAACGTTTTAGCCAATATTCTAATGAATGCCTCTTTTAACTGGGCCATGCGTTGGATTGGTTTTAGCCGAGATCTACCATCAGTACAATTACAACAGCAACAACATGACTTTAAAATGCAAACAGTGGTACAGATTCAACTCATGTTTCGTGGTATTTCCAATTGGCATCGACCAACAATACAAACAGAACAAGCCAACCCGACACTGCATTAAACTCCAGCTAGAATGATGTTTTAATACATTACAAATTTTTTAACACTGTTTGCTCAAACTTAGACGCTTTTTCACTATCATAGAGCCAGTTTTTTCATCTGTACCTCTTATGCGTTTTTTTCTTTTTTTAGCTGCCAGTGTATGTATGGCCTTAGCATGGCTTTTGCCCATTCATTATCGACCATGGGTCACTTATACAGGTGAGCTGTTTGCCTTTTTGTCATTATTTACGCTTTCTGCACTGTTTCTAAAAGAAAAAATTTTATTCCCCAAGATCACACTACCTCTATTGCTCTTAAGCCTTGTACCCTTTATACAGTACGGCTTTGGTGAGCTGTTCTTTTTCAGCAAAGCGTTGATGTGCGGCCTATACATTTTTGCCTTTTGGCTCAGTATTGTTTTAGGTTTTAACCTCAGTCAAAGACCGCTCGCGCGTGAACAATTGTTTGCTGGTTTAAGTACGGTTTTTTGGTTGGTTGGTGTGGTCACTGCTCTGATTGCCATCTGCCAATGGCTCAATATTGAACAGAAAATACCGGGGATGACCATATTAAAAGGTGACCGCCCGTATGCCAACTTCGCTCAGCCGAATAATATGGCAAGCTTCTTAATTCTGTCCTTACTGGGTACTCTTTACTTATTTGAGAAGAAAAAATTCAATACTCTTCTTCTCTGCAGCAGTGCCGTACTGATGTTGTTTGCTGTCGCACTGAGTCAATCTCGCACATCATGGGTCGCGAGTATTTGTGTACTACTGTATTTACTCTATCAACAATACAAAGGCACACTACAACTCAAATGGTATAGTGCTCTTGCATGGTTTGTGCTCTTTGTTTCTTTAATTGTGTTAACTCCTCAGCTCAACCAGTTGTTGGCTCAACTTTCTAATGTTGATGTCACACAAACTCGCGATGTCGTTGCTCGAGCAACCAAGGGGGATATGTCACGTCTTGCCATTTGGCAGCAAATGCTACATGCAATCGCAGAACGCCCTTGGTTTGGCTATGGTTGGCATCAAACCAGTGTCGCTTACACATTGATTAGTGATCAGTTCCAAGGTCCAGTTTGGGTGAAAAGTGCGCACAACTTCATTCTCGACTTCATTTTATGGAATGGTCTACTGATTGCAGTTCCATTTTTTGCTTACATAAGCTATTGGGGTTATCAACTACAAAAGCATGCAACTTCATCCGAATCTGTGGTGGGTTTGCTCATGGTAGGGGCTGTACTCATTCATGCGATGCTCGAATTTCCTTTATTCTATGCCTATTTCTTGTTGCCTTTCGGCTTTATTCTCGGGATTATTCAAGCCCAGCAAAAAGTAAAAACATGGACCGTAGCAAGTTATGTTATGCCAGTGGTATTTACAGTCTGTGTGATCTTGGTCGGACTTATTATCCGTGATTATGAACTGATGGTGCCGAAGCTGAATCAAGCCTCTCGTTATGAAAAAACACCTGAAAAATTTACCAATCACGATCAAATTTTACTGCTGTCTGAGTTTAACCGTCGTATCGAATGGATTCAGTTAAATCCGTATAGTAAAGTCAGCCCTGAGCAAATTCGGGACTATGAGGAAATGGTGTTGAACTACCCGATTCCTTATGATTTAACCAAGTTTGCTAAACTCTTGGCTTTCAATGGCTATGAGGCTGAGGCTCGTCACCAACTTTGGCGCTTAAAAACTTTAAGAAAAATTGATCTGCGTTATGAGGATTTATTACAGCCTGCATCAAGTGTGCAATAAATTTTGTCACCCTATAAAAAAGCCTGCATCAGCAGGCTTTTTTATGGGGCAAGCTATACGCTCATTATTTTGCCGTACGTTCTTTTTCGATGAGATATTCTACAACTTGCACAACTTTCTCATTTTCGCCCTGAACAATGTACTTACCATTGACTGTGACCGCAGGGACACCACTCAGTTGATAACGTTTCGCTAAATCTTGCGCTTGAGCAATTTTTGAAGTGATCGCAAAAGACTTATACGTACTATTAAATTTCGCTTCAGGAATACCAAATTGAGTATAGAACTTAGCTAAAGCAGGTTGTTCTAAAATTGGCTGGTTTTGATCATGAATCGCATGGAATAACATAAGGTGTGTCTTCTTGCGCACACCTAAAGCTTCAGACACATAATAAGCTCGAGCACCCTGCTCCCAAAGTGGATTCATCGCTGCTGGTGTACGTACAAAACGTACATCTTTAGGTAATTTCTTTAACCAAGTCTGCATATGCGGTTCAAGTTTAAAGCAGTGTGGGCAGCCATACCAGAAGAACTCACGCACTTCAATTTTTCCAGGTACTTCGACCTGTACTGGCGTTGGTACCACAGTATAGTCCTGACCTGCTACAAAGTTTGCAGCCAAAGCACTACCAGAAATAGCGAAAACAGCGGTTGCTAGTCCACTCAAAAGGAGTTTTTTCATTGAACTTATTGTCCTCAAAATCATTATGATAAGTTTATGCAAATACTATAAATCAAATATGCCAAATTCGTTTTCATTCTGTGAACTTTTTTCAGGCTTTTATCGCTTTTTCCAGAATAAACGCTACACTAAGCCCTATTGAATTTTTTTAAATATTACAACCTGATTGAGGTGACGATGATGTCGCAACTGAATGTTGATCCACAAGAAATTGCCAAATTTGAAGCATTTGCTGCCATATGGTGGGATCAGCACTCGGAGTTCCGTCCTTTACATATGATCAATCCATTACGCTTAAACTGGATTGATGAGCATGCTGGTGGACTCAGTGGGAAAAAAGTCCTTGATGTCGGCTGTGGTGGCGGCATTTTGGCTGAAAGTATGGCACGTCGTGGTGCAGATGTTCTTGGTATTGATATGGGCGAAGCCCCACTGAATGTGGCGCGTTTACATGCAGAGCAAGAAGGTGTTAAGCATATCGAGTATCGCCAAGTTCCAGTTGAACAGCTCGCAGAAGAACACGCGGGACAATACGATGTCGTGACCTGCATGGAAATGCTGGAACACGTACCTAATCCAGCTTCAATCATTGAAGCCTGCCATAAACTGGTTAAACCAGGTGGTCATGTGTTCTTTTCAACCATCAACCGTAATCCCAAAGCCTATCTGTTTGCCATTATTGGTGCTGAATATGTACTGCGTATGTTAGCGAGAGGCACCCATGATTATCATAAATTCATTAAACCATCAGAGCTTGCACATGATATTCGCGGTGCTGGACTCAAACTAAAAGACATGACGGGTTTACATTACAATCCATTGACCAAACGCTATTGGTTAGCGCCGAATGTCGACGTCAACTATATGGTCTACACTGTCAAAGAAGGTGCTGCATGAAAGCCGTCTTATTCGACCTTGACGGCACACTGATCGACACGGCTGCCGACTTTATTCGCATTATTCAAAACATGTGCCGTGAAAAAGGTGTTGCTGTGGTCGATGCAAACCTGATCCGTAGTCAAGTCTCTGAAGGCGCACGGGCTATGGTGAAATTGGTTTATCCCGAACTGGAAGTCGAAGACCCAATTTTTCTGGCACATCGTCAGCGTTTTTTAGACACCTATGGGGCGGATATTGCGGTAGATACCGACCTATTTACTGGCATGTATCCGCTACTTGAAAAACTTGAAAACCAAGAAATTCCATGGGGCATTGTCACCAATAAACCACGTTGGCTCAGTGAAGCATTATTAGACGCGCTGGATTTGACAAAACGCTGCGCTGTTTTGGTCTGCCCAGAGGATGTCAGCAAAACCAAGCCTGATCCTGAACCGATGTATTTGGCAGCCCAACAGATTGCAATTGCACCTGAAAACTGTATTTACGTTGGGGATCATCCACGTGATATAGATGCAGGTCGTAACGCGCAGATGTATACCATTTTGGCCGCTTATGGCTATTTACCATTCGCGCACAAAGATGACTTAACAGCTTGGCAAGCAGATTGTATAGTGAAGAATGTAGCTGAGTTAGATGAGGTCATTCAGTCCCTTGTCAACCAGACATCAAAAGCAAGCTCACTGACTTGATCACAATTAAAAAATCACAATAACGAGGAGGTAATGATGAAATATTCAGAATATCAACCTCGCCCCGATCTACTCAAAGATCGTATCATCTTAATTACAGGTGCGGGCGATGGTATTGGTCGTGCTGCTGCATTAAGTTATGCCCTACACGGCGCAACCGTGGTGCTGCATGGGCGTACCTTAAATAAGCTCGAAGTCATTTATGATGAAATTGAAGGCTTAGGTGCGCCGCAACCTGCAATCTTACCCTTGCAGCTATCAAGTGCCTCTCCTCGTGACTATGAATTATTGGTCGACACCCTAGAACGTCAGTTTGGGCGCTTAGATGGCATTTTGCATAATGCAGGTATTTTAGGTGAGCGTACTGAACTGGAAAATTATCCTGTCGATGTTTGGGATGACGTGATGGCGGTCAACTTACGTGCGCCATTCGTTATGACTCAAGAATTAATGCCCCTCCTGAAAAAATCTGAGCATGCCTCTGTGGTTTTTGCCAGCTCAGGTGTCGGGCGCGAAACGCGTGAACGTTGGGGCGCATATTCCGTGTCTAAGATCGCGATTGAAGCGGTCAGTCAACTGTTCGCCAAAGAAAATACCGCACCGAATATCCGCTTTAACTGTATCAATCCGGGGGCGACCCGCACAGCGATGCGTGCCAAAGCCTATCCTGATGAAGATCCAAAAACATTGCCCACACCTGAAAATATCATGCCTGCCTATCTGTACTTGATGGGCGATGACAGTTTGCATATGAATGGTCAAAGTATTGATGCACAAGACTAAAATCGTTCATTTAAAAGGAAGCTTCGGCTTCCTTTTTTATGCATCAAACTTTGGCTTTGTGTTCATATAGAATGTTTTAGACTTTGGCAGCGCTTGTCTTTTCCCAATTTTTGCGGATACTGATGTCCAATTCTATTTGCTAAGAGCATGCCATGACGGACTTGAGCAACATCACCGTACAACCCACTGAAGATGGGATGGTGAGTCTATTGATTGACCAACAACCGATTTCAGAAAAATATGGAATGAAGTTTGAAGCCAGTATTGTCAAAGAACTGCAAGCACTGGAAAATGGTGCGACTCTGAAACTCTTTGATCAGTTTGTTTTTTCTCATACCGACTTAAACTTTGAACATAGCTACCACTATGTCACCGTGATTGCAAAAAACGACGACCAATATCAAACGAAGAAAAATTTTGTTTATAGGATTAAAATTGAAGGTCAGCCCGACATTGAGCATGCCATTCGTAAAAATGGGGAAGCAATGACCGCAGCCGATGTACATGAATTTATCCAAGCCCATGTGCAGAAATCATTAAGCGATTATACCGACCTCAACTACGCTTATTAGGCCGAACCAGCCAAGTTGCATTTTTAACTTGGCTCTTCCTCTACTTTAAATCGTATTTTTAAATTATTTTAATAAAAATATTCGGTTTTTAAGATTCAAATTTCCTATTTATCATTCTGATTCATCAAGAACTTAAAATCAGGGCTCAGCATGACTGATGTACAACGTAAACATGACACCATTCGTCATATCCACAATTTACAACTGCCTGAAAGCTTAATTTCGGCTTTGGAGGATGCAGTTCAAGCCGAATCCGTTGTAAACGCGATTTTTTCATTGCAAAATCTGACCAAGCAATGGTATTAAATAATCGCCTTTGCTTTCTTCAGCAAGGCCAAGCGATGCAATACCACAATGCAGAAAAACAGAAATATTTGACCCATTGCTTTAGACTTTGAATCAATTGGTGATTTAATTAACGGTCAAAATTAGGCATAATCTTCTTAATATCTCTGCATTTGTTAATAAATGCCCAATTTATCTTCACAGTTTCTCTGCATTTTTTTCGTACATTATAGGAAAGAGTGAAATTACCCTAATGAGGATTCAACATGAAAAAGATTTTGACAGTATTGGCAATCTCTTTCAGTGCTTTGATGGCAAGTAGTCTCAGTACTGCTGCCCCTCAGTTTGACAACGACCATCCACGCTTTGGCAATGAATCACGTGGTCGAGACTTTCGTGGTTCAGATGACGATGATCAACAAGACCGTCGACGTATGCGTGAAGAACGGGGTGTCAAACGTTTGCAACAGCATAAATGGCAACAAGGTTATGTGATGCCACAGCATTACCGTGGTAATGGCTATAAGGTCGAATACAAAGAGCATAATCTCCCTAAACCAAACCGTAACCAACAATGGTACAAAATTAATAATGACTACATCTTAGTCGATGCGGATAGCAACAATATTTTGCGTATCATGGGACTTTAATTTCCTCGTTGATCTTGCACCGCAAATCCACTATTTAAACCTGAATCATCATACTTTTATTCGCTTTCACACAATTTTAGACTGGGGTCTAGAGATGATAGTGAAGCGGAGTATAAAAGATGTTTTTCAGGTTTTTTTATGTCTAAAACCCTGTAATGGACAATATTTCAAAGAAATAACAATCTCCTCAGTCTCTTCATACATTTCACAATTCACCTAAATAGCCCTCACGCTTTCTCTAGAGTTGTTCGCTAATTTTGAATCATCGAAACAAGATAAATACTGGATGAAAGCAATGAAAAAAATTCTGACTGTAATCACCCTCTCTTTAGGTGCACTCATAACAACATCTGCCATGGCAGCACCTCAGGATTATAATCGCTCTCATGATCATGACTCGCGTTGGGATCAACGTAATGACCACCGCTCTAATACAAACGACCGCTATAAAAACAGCCGTGTCAACCCGAGCCGAGACTGGCGCTCAGGTCAATATCTTCCCCGAAGTTATGATTCATCACGTTATCATGTCAGTAACCGCGAAGCGCGTCGCCTACCCAACACAGGGCGTTACCAACAGTGGTACAAGATCAATGGCGACTATGTCCTCGTCAATGAGCGTAATAACCGTATTCTCCGCATTATTAACTAATCAGCCATTCATTTCGGCAAGCCAATCAAACACCTGATCTTTGCATCAGGTGTTTTTCTATTTAAGACTTCCCCTTCTGCAATTTTTGATTAAAATCATGCTAAGCAGTTCATTTTGAGACAGGCATGCACGCAAATTCCATCGAAACACATCACAGTACAACTTTGCAGTATGTGCATTGGTTTCGACATTCTGCGCCTTATATCAATGCTCACCGCAATAAAACCTTTGTAATCATGTTTGATGGTGAAGCCGTTCAGCATGATAACTTTCAACATATTATTCACGATATTGCCTTACTGCATTCACTCGGGATTCGTCTGATCTTGGTGCATGGCGCACGTCCGCAAATTAACCACAATCTAAAACAAAGCCAGCTACAAACACCATTTCATCAACATCGCCGCGTGACCACGCGAGAATCCCTAAGTTGCGTGATGAACGCGGTAGGCTCAATTCGTTTGCAAATTGAAGCCTTACTGTCGATGGGGTTGGCCAACTCACCGATGTATGGTGCACGCATTGATGTGGTTTCAGGGAATTTTGTTACAGCCAAGCCCTATGGCATTCGCGATGGGGTCGATTTTCAGTTAACAGGTGAAGTCCGTACGGTCGATACCGATGCCATTCAACGCCATTTGGATAACCACAATATTGTGCTACTCGGGCCAACTGGCTACTCCACCACAGGCGAAGTATTCAACCTGCTGGCAGAAGAAGTGGCAACCCGTACGGCGATTCATCTTAAAGCAGACAAGTTAATTTTCTTGGGCAAGCAACATGGTCTGCTCAATGAACATGGTCAGTTGCAACGCGAAATTTCTCCACACAAACTCGATGCACAAATTGAGAAATATCAAGACTCTAATCCAGACATTGCCTTACATTTACGTGGTGCCAAAAAGGCCTCGACGCATGGCGTACATCGGGTCCATCTCATTTCCTATGCTTATGATGGTGCCTTGGTTGAAGAGCTCTTCACGCGTGATGGCTCAGGCACCATGATTACCGATGCCCATTATGAAGAAGTCCGTATGGCCAACATTCAGGATGTCGGCGGGCTGATTAACCTATTACGTCCGCTTGAAGAAGAAGGTATCTTGGTGTATCGCTCACGTGAACGTCTCGAAAACGAAATTGGTCAATTTGCCGTGATTGAACGTGATGGCATGATCTTGGCCTGTGCTGCCCTCTACCCACTACCAGCGGCGGAAGGTGAAATACACAGTGCTGAAATTGCGTGTGTTGCAGTCGATCCGAGTTATCGCAAATCTAATCGCGGCAGCCAAATTTTGCATTATCTCGAAGGTAAAGCCCGCAGTATGGGGATTCAGCAGTTGTTTGTACTGACCACACGTACTGCACATTGGTTCTTAGAACATGGCTTTGAAACCGCCAATGTCGATGAACTTCCCAATGCCCGCCAAGCCTTATACAACTATCAGCGCAACTCACTGGTCTTTAAAAAGCCACTTTAAGTGGCTTTTGCAGGATTATGGATATCTTTATTTCTCATATCTTTATCGAGAAAATACCACCCCAATCACTCAAGTCCATATAGCGTGAAAGACTAAGCTTATTCAAAAAATAAAAATACATTTTAAATAATAAATATCAATAAGTTAATCTTAATAAATTTTATATTTTATGTTTTTTATATTGCTCATTTTCACATAAGTTTTGCACTTTTGTTTTTATCTTTTTTTTTCATGTCTAAAGCCTGATTTCTTATTTTTTCTGAAAAGAAAAGCCCTTTAGCGTATGTGTTCACCAACTCACCACTTTATTTATTTGGAGTTAAGAAACACATGAGCACCTCTCAAGCAAAGTTCTGGATCAAAACAAGCGTTCTTGCTGCAACAGTCGCGGGTGCCATGATGTTATCTGGATGTGGAAAAAAAGAGACTGAAACCGTCACACTGAATATTGGCTTTCAAAAATATGGCATTTTGCCAATCGTCAAAGAGCGAGGCACTTTAGAAACGGCGCTTAAAGCACAAAATGTCCAAGTCAAATGGGTTGAGTTTCCCGCAGGTCCACAGCTCCTCGAAGGTTTAAATGTCGGCAGTGTGGTCTTTGGTGAAGCAGGTGAAGCCCCTCCAATTTTCGCTCAAGCCGCGAACGCTAACTTGGTTTATATTGCCAACCAACCAGCAGCACCCAAAGCAGAAGCACTAATCGTACAAAAAGATTCGAAAATTCAAAGCATTCAAGACCTAAAAGGTAAGCGGATCGCACTCAACAAAGGTTCAAATGTGCATTACCTGCTACTTAAAGTATTAGAAGCGAATAACCTCAAACTTTCTGATATTGAAGCAGTCTATCTACCCCCATCAGATGCACGTGCTGCGTTTGAACGAGGTGCAGTCGATGCATGGGTCATTTGGGATCCCTTCTTTGCGGCCGCTGAACATCAAATTTCGGCACGTGTGATTGCTACTGGAGAAAACTTGGTGAGTAATCATCAGTTCTATTTGGCCGATCGTAAGTTTGCGGAAGCTCACCCAGAAGTCTTAAAAACAGTCGTGAAAGAATTAAATACCACAACACAGTGGGTTAAACAAAATCAACAACAAGCTGCCCAATTGCTAGAAAAACCGACGGGCTTGTCTTTAGACATTTTACAAAGCTCGATTGGTCGTATGGGCTTTGGCGTTCAACCCATTTCAGCCGAAGTCGCAAAAAAACAGCAGTACGTTGCCGATGCTTTCTATCAACAAAAACTCATTCCAAACAAGCTGAATATTGACGCTGCCATTATTAAATAAAAATATAGAGATCATTATGAAAACACTGAAAACAGTTTCTAGTATTGGCATCGTTAGCTTGAGTCTTGGACTCGGGGCATGCCAAAAGCAAGACACAGCAGCACCGAACACGCCAGAAAAACAGGCAACAGCTCCAGTTAAAACACTGTCGATTGGCTACCAAAAGTCGTCTTTGAACCTATTGGTCGCGCGTGAGCAAAAATTATTTGAGCAGCAATTTCCTCAAGCCAAAATTGAATGGAAAGAATTTCCTGCTGGTCCACAAATGTTAGAAGCTTTATCCGTTGGTGCTGTCGATTTTGGTGCTGTGGGCAATACCCCACCGATCTTTGCCCAAGCTGCTGACAAAGCACTCAGTTATGTCGGCTACGAACAAGTACCCGCTAACTCTCAAGCCCTGTTAATTCCTAAAAATAGTAGCATTGGTTCAATTCAAGCCTTAAAAGGCAAACGCATTGCCGTTCAGCGTGGCTCAAGCGCACATGAGTTGTTGGCGAAAATCTTACAAAAAGCAGGACTCAGCTGGCAGGACATTCAACCGATTTGGCTACCCCCTGCGGATGCACGTGCCGCGTTTGATAAACAATCCATTGATGCATGGGCCATTTGGGAACCCTACCTCAGTGCAGCAGAACAAGATGCACATGCCAAAGTTTTGATTGATGGTACAGCATTTCCACAAACCTATTCTTTTTATATTGGCAATCCAAAATTTATTCAGGCCTATCCTGAAGCGACCGCTCAATTCATCCACGGCTTGAATCAGGCCGATCAATGGGTGCTGAAAAACCAAGCTCAAGCACTTTCGGTCTATACCCAAAGTACGGGTTTACAGCCCTCTATTGCTCAACGGGTCATCGACAAACGTCTGAAACCTTCTCCGATTCAAACCCTGACGCCTGAAGTGGTACAAGCCCAACAACAGATTGCCGATTTGTTCCAACAAGTCCAGCTCATTCCGAAACACATTCAAGTTCAAAGTACCGTTTGGGTTGCACCGAGCAAACCTTAAACGACTCTATCTAAGGATTTTTAAAAATGAAAATTTTCTGGTTTATCCCAACTCACGGTGACAGTCGCTACTTAGGTACCAGCAAAGGTGCTCGTCAAGTGGACCATGCTTATATGAAACAGATTGCGGTTGCCGTGGATAATTTAGGTTATGAAGGTGTACTGATTCCAACGGGTCGTTCATGTGAAGATCCATGGTTGACCGCAGCCAGTCTGATTGATGCCACGAAAAAATTAAAATTCTTGGTTGCATTACGTCCAGGCGTAACCACTCCGGCACTGGCTGCACGGATGGCAGCCACCTTTGACCGTCTCTCCAATGGTCGAGTTTTATTGAACTTGGTGACAGGTGGCGATGAAAAAGAACTGCAAGGCGATGGTGTTTATGAAGACCACTCGACTCGCTATAAAACCGCCAATGAATACGTCAAAATTTGGCGTGAGATTTTAACCCGCTCCCATACAGGTGAAAGCTTTAGCTTTCACGGCGAACGTCTAAACGTAGATGATGCCAAACTGCTGTATCCACCTGTACAACAACCCTACCCTCCACTTTGGTTTGGCGGTTCATCGGATGATGCCATCGAGTTGGCGACGGATCAGGTTGACACGTATCTGACATGGGGAGAACCTCCTGCGGCAGTCAAAGCAAAAATTGACACTGTACGTGCCAAAGCCGAGGCCAAAGGCCGTACGCTCAACTATGGTATCCGTCTGCATGTGATTGTACGTGAAACCAATGAACAAGCATGGCAAGCGGCAGAAGAGCTCATTCAATATGTCGATGATGCCACCATTGCTGCAGCACAGGCAAAATTTAAGAGCATGGACTCGGTCGGCCAACGTCGCATGGCCGAACTACACAATGGTGACCGCAGTAAACTTGAAGTATCTCCCAACCTTTGGGCTGGTGTAGGACTGGTTCGTGGGGGTGCAGGTACGGCATTGGTCGGTGACCCTGAAACAGTTGCAGCGCGTATTCAAGAATATGCTGACTTGGGCATCAGTACCTTTATTTTCTCAGGCTATCCACATCTTGAAGAGTCGATTCGTTTTGCCGAGTTAGTGTTCCCACTCCTGCCACTTGAAACTCAAGCAAAGTTAGCACAACCAAATTTAACAGGTCCCTTTGGTGAGATTGTGGCAAACAACTACACACCTGATGAAAACAAAAAAACAAAAGCGATTCAGGAGCCTGCCTAATGTCCAAAATCGTTTCAGTGCAAACCCTCCAGCAGGAAAAGGTTTCACGTGGAACCCAGTTGGGGCAGCTATTGCTGCCTTGGCTCTTTCCTATCGGCTTAATTGTGCTTTGGCAAATTGCTTCCAGCACAGGACTCTTAGAAAGTCGCATTTTACCTGCACCTACCGCAGTGGTTAGCGCTTTCTGGCACCTGCTACTGAGTGGTGAACTATGGAAGCATGTGCAAGTCAGTGCAGGCCGTGCCTTACTCGGCTTATTGGTGGGTGGCGGTTTAGGGCTATTTCTGGGTTTGTTAAATGGTTCATCGAAAATGGCGTCCACCCTGCTCGACACCACCCTACAGATGATCCGAAATATTCCCGCACTGGCACTTATTCCATTGGTGATTTTATGGTTCGGAATTGATGAAAGCGCCAAGCTGTTCTTGGTTGCGGTCGGGGTGTTTTTCCCCATTTACATCAACACCTATCACGGCATACGTTCGGTAGATCCGCAACTGATTGAAATGGGGAAAAGCTATGGCTTGACCCGTTGGCAACTGTATAAAGAAATTATTTTACCCGGCGCGATGCCCTCTATTTTGGTTGGTCTGCGCTTTTCACTGGGTTTGGTGTGGGTGTTACTGATCGTTGCCGAAACCATTTCTGCACAAGCGGGCATTGGTTATATGACCATGAATGCACGTGAATTTTTACAAACTGACATCGTCTTGGTGGGTATTTTACTGTATGCCCTACTTGGAAAACTGGCTGATGTACTGGCCGTCACATTAGAAAAATACCTGCTGCGTTGGCATGCAGGATACCAAAAATAAGGAGTCTGAGATGACTGATTTAAGCCTTGGTCGCCATGCCACTATTACATCGCAGCCAAATCATAATCAAGACATTAACCCTCAAGCGGTGCTTGGGGCCGAAATTATTATTGAACAACTGCATAAGTTTTATGGTTCAGTTAAAGTTCTTGAAGACTTAGACCTGCATATTCAGCCAGGTGAGTTTTTAGCCATTGTCGGACGTAGTGGTTGTGGTAAAAGTACGCTACTGCGTCTGATTGCCAACTTAGAACAACAAAGCTATGGTGAAATTAAGTTTAAATCCGCACGACACCTCCGCGAAGGGATTACCGCAGACGATATTCGTGTGATGTTTCAAGATCCACGTTTACTGCCATGGCGCTCTATAGAAAAAAATGTGCAACTGGGCTTAGCCAAAGAACAACATGCCAATGCCTCTAGTCTGTTGGAAAAAGTCGGGCTTAAAGACAAAGCGGGGCTCTGGCCTTCGCAGCTCTCTGGGGGACAACGCCAACGCACTGCCTTAGCACGGGCTTTATCCCATAAGCCACGGATTTTACTGCTGGATGAACCTTTAGGTGCATTGGATGCCCTCACTCGCTTGGACATGCAGAATTTGATTGAAAAATTATGGACGGAACAAGGTTTTACCGCCATCTTAGTTACGCATGATGTCAGCGAAGCCGTTCAACTGGCAGATCGAATTATTTTGTTAGACCGTGGTCATATTGCCAAAGAGTTTCAAGTCAACCTACCCCGTCCCCGGGTCAAAGATGTCGCTTTTAACTCACTTGAACAGCAAGTATTAAATGCCGTTCTGGCCACCTAACTTTATTCAATATCCTTAGCATGGTGCTAAGGATCTTTTTGCACAGGCGTGAAAATATGAGACGCTCATGTATTTCAAACACTTACATATTTAAAAAGTGAAATTTCACGTTATTTTTACAAAACACCCCTGAAAAAAATCCATTATTTCGTGTCTGTGATACAAAATAGTTTTTACATAATGATATTTTATTGGACAAGTTTTAGAATTTATCGCAATTTATTAGTCAATCTACAGAATAAATGATCATTATTCAAAAAATTAAATTTCCACTTTGTGCACAAGTCTGATGATTTGCCGTACAATTTGTCCTTCCCCCTTTTTATTGTTTTTTAAATTAGCGAATGGAACAGAAAAAGAGTACTCAAAAACGCCACCAGCTGCTGAATGCTGCACTAGATGTCTTTTCACTCTATGGTTTTAATGGAGCGAGTTTAGATGAGATCGCACAGATTGCTGAGATGCACAAATCGAATATTTTCTATTACTATGAAAATAAAGAAGCTTTGTACGTTGAAGTTTTAACGACGGTTCTGCAAAAGTGGTTAGCGCCACTGCAAATGCTAGAAGCGGACTTAGAGCCAGAAGAAGCGATCACCAACTACTTATTGCAAAAGATTGAGGTTTCTCGGACTCAACCTAAAGCCTCACGCTTATTTGCGCTAGAAGTCATTCAAGGTGCTCCACATATTCTGGAAATCCTCAAAGGGCCTCTAAAGAAATTGGTCAAACGTAAAGCTAAAGTGATTAGCAATTGGCAAGAACAAGGCAAAATTTCAAAAGCAATTGATCCTGAATTGCTCATTTTGAATATTTGGGCTTTGACACAAAACTATGCTGACTTTGCCACACAAATGGAAATGGTGACAGGTAAAACCCTACGTAACCGTAGTATGCAACAGCGTGTAATTCAACACACTGTACATATGATGTTATATGGTGTAATCCCAAGAACTCCGTCTGACTTATTCAAACCTGAATAGTTTTGGCATACGACCATAGCACTCTATGGTCGCCAAATTTAAAAAGACAAAATCAAAGCCTCAGATACTTTCAAATAATCTCAATAATTTCTGAGCGCCCAATAGTAGATTGTCTTCCCAATCCAAATGAGCAGTGTCGTTAGCTCCATCTGAAATATATTTAACTGAAATCAGACGTACATCGAGCTTTTTACAAACCTTTGCCAAGGCATAACCTTCCATATCCACCAAGTCGCACGCGACTTTGGGTGTTCCTGTTTCAAAGCTATCGCCAGTCCCACAGATACCTGTGCGTAACTGCTGAAAAAAAGGCTCCAAATGAATTTCAGCGGGGTCCATGCTGTCAAATGGTGTAAAGCCGACCGCAAAACCGAGTGGTGAAACATCCATATCACGCTGTACAAATTGAGAAACTTCGATCAGCTCATGCTGATCAAAATAACTACTGCCTGCGGTACCTAAATTAATCAGGGTTTTACAACCTGTTTTTTGAATCACTTCAAATGCTTTATAGGCCGCGTTGACTTTACCCACACCACTGTAATGAACTTCAATCCCTGCTTGTTCAAATAATCCTTTGGATTCATTCGGCAAAGCCATGATCAGTGCAACATCTGACATAACATACTCAAATAACAGACTTCATTCAGCCCATTAGAAAGCAAATCTATCCGAAAGAAAAGTAGTTTAAACACCACGACCCAAAATCGTATCCAGCATTTTGATCTAAGTAAAAAATAGCATTTTCACTGACTTTAATGCTGTTCCAAATAGGCTTTTAAACAGGGTGAAAAAAACAAATGGCCTTGATAAAAACCATGCGCGGTTTTGCTTGCAACTAAACACCAAAGTATCAGCAGAATGGCAGCAAAGGCATAGCCAACAGCGTAGAGGAAAGCTAAATTCAATTGCTGCGCTAAATTAAGAATCGCGAGGGTGTACACGCCCAACGGAAATGTCAGTCCCCACCAGCCGAGGTTAAAAGGTAATTCCTGTTTGGCATGGTGTAAAGTGGTCATCACGGCAATGCCTAACCACCATAACCCAAAACCGAGCAGAATGAGACTACCGAAAATTCCTGCATATTGAAAAAGCTGACCCATTTCAACCAAATCTATGCTCACCAAAACTGTCGGTGCTTGCTGTCCTAAAATCAATAAAGTCAAAGCCCCCGTACCGATCGGTCCCAAAGCCAACCAACTGCTGACTGCCAGCTCTTTTTCGGGTAGTTTATGTAAGACTAAACGCAACATTAAAATCGTTAAAATAGCAAAAGCAGGTAAAACAGAAATACCCCAAAGGACATAGCTAGCCAATAAAATCGCAACAGCATGACCATCTGTTGGCAAATGCCCCAGCAATAGGCCTCCACTGCTGGCTGCAACCTCACAGGCCACGATCGGCAACAACCAAACTGCTGTCATATTGCTCAAACTATGTTGCTGACGCTGATACATGACAAAAGGAACACCCCATGCCACCAATAGTGCAAGGAGCACATCTACGTACCAAAGGCTCTTGGCGACATGAACCGCAATATCTCCATAAATCGGCTGCCCATACTTTAAACAGCCATTTAGAATCGTCGCCAGTGCCATCGGAATAGTGCCTAAAAACAAACTCATCATCGGATGCTGAAAAATCTGTTTAGCTTCATGCGGATAAAATACCCACCGCAGTCCATAAAGCACAGTAAAAAGTACAAAAAGCGCAATATTGAGATACCAAAGCGTTGTGCCGAACGACCATGTGAATGACTTTAAAATCGGAAACTCTGATACAATAAGCGCCACCACACCTGTTCCCATACTGACAGTAAACCAGTTAGGGGTAAATTGACGGATCAGATTTTGCAGCTGTCCAAGTTGTGTAAATGGTTTTTGCATGAGTTGGTCCTCATTAGAAACTACATCTATACTAACCAAAACCATAAATAAGAAAAATTGATTAATTCACATTAAATAAATCAATTAAAATAATATATGTGAACTTTCTACGAAATTTTGCATTGTCAAAAAACAACCACAAGACGAATGCCCAAGAATATGGCAATATATAAGCCGTTATTTATTCTAAGCACTTGATTTGCCCATGAAGCTGCTCCGTCTACATGCTTTGCCCTCACACTCTGAATTAGAAAAAACCGTTGTCACCATCGGTAATTTTGACGGGGTGCATTTGGGTCATCAAGCCATGATTCATCAGCTCAAAGCCGTTGCAAAACAACACAACCTAAAAACAGTGGTGATGATTTTTGAACCTCAACCACTTGAATTTTTTAAAGCTTATGATGCTCCACCGAGGATTTCATCCTTACGTGAAAAAGTCGAATATTTAACTGAGCTAGGTGTGGACTATATTGCAGTTGCTAAATTTGACAATAGCTTCCGGAGTTTAAGTGCCGAAGCATTTGCCGATATTTTAAAAGATAAACTCAATGCCCAAAGTTTGGTTTTAGGCGATGATTTCCACTTTGGTAAAAATCGCCAAGGCAATAGTGAATTTCTTAAAAATTATGGTTTTCAAGTGCATAATCTTGAAACCGTCCTCGCAGAAGGTGAACGCGTCAGTTCAACCCGGATTCGCCAAACTCTTGCAGCAGGGGATTTGGCACTCGCAGCACAATTATTAGGCCGACCTTATAGCATTACAGGTCGAGTGCAGTATGGCGACCAAATTGGTCGAACCCTAGATTTTCCAACCATTAATGTGCGTTTAAACCGTCACAAACCTTGTTTAAACGGCATTTATGGTGTCGATGTGATTTGTGAAACCACATCTCTACGCGACAAAGTCAAAGCAGACCAGCCTGAACGGTTGGGCATTGCTGGATATGAACCTTCTGCCCTTTTTGGCGCAGGTCATGTTGGAACACGGCCAGCCATTCAGCAAGATCATCCTGAATGGCGATTAGAAGTACATTTCCCTGATGTTTCTGCTAATCTGTATGGCTTATTAATGCGGGTCACCTTCTTAAACTATTTACATGGTGAAAAGAATTACCCTTCGCTGGAAGCACTAAAAGCAGGAATTGATGATGATGTGGTGAAACTGCTTGAGTTTCGTCAAAACACCCCAACATTTCCCTTTTAAATACCCAATCAATTTTATGTAAAACGCGTCAGTCTAAAAGCTGATTAAATTGGAAGAAAACTTGCATGAGCGACAAGCAAACTACTGAAAATGCAGTGGATTATAAAGCCACACTTAACCTCCCAGGTACCGATTTTGCCATGAAAGCAAATCTTGCGGTGCGTGAAGCAAAATGGTTAGAAGAGTGGTATGCCGACAACATTTATCAGCAGATTCGTGCGTCGCGTATTGGCAAGAAAAAATATGTCCTACATGACGGCCCTCCGTATGCAAATGGTCAAATCCACTTGGGTCATGCGGTAAACAAAGTCCTCAAAGACGTCATCATTAAAAGTCGCGTGCTCGATGGCTTTGATGCACCTTATGTTCCAGGTTGGGACTGTCACGGTCTACCGATTGAACTCAAAGTTGAAGAAAAAGTCGGGAAAGTCGGTGTAAAAGTGGATGCTTCGACTTTCCGTAAAGCCTGCCGCGAATATGCTTACACCCAAGTCGAATTACAAAAGAAAGACTTCGTGCGCATGGGTGTGTTTGGGGATTGGGACAATCCTTATCTGACCATGAACTTCAAACAGGAAGCAGACATTGTGCGCTCTGTCGGCGCGATTGCGAAAGCAGGTCATATCGAACCAGGTCTCAAACCAGTAAACTGGTGTCTCGACTGTGGTTCAGCTTTAGCTGAAGCAGAAGTCGAATATGAAGATAAAAAATCAGATGCAATTGATGTTGGTTTCACAGTTGTCGACTTAAAAGATTTAAGCGCACGCTTAGGGGTGGATGTTCAAGACCCAACCGATATCGTGATTTGGACCACCACACCGTGGACTTTACCTGCGAACCAAGCGGTTGCTGTACATGCAGAAATTGACTATCAATTGGTTCAAGTCACAACTGATCGCGGGACACAAAACTTTATTTTGGCCAAAGACCTAGTTGCATCAGCAGTTGAGCGTTATAAGCTTGAAAACCCTATCGTTTTAGCTGATTTCACGGGTTCGGCTATCGAAAACTTATTATTACAACATCCTTTGATTACAGACCGTCAAGTGCCTGTGATTTTAGGTGAACACGTGATTGCAACCAGCGGTACAGGTGCGGTTCATACTGCGCCAGGTCATGGTGTGGACGACTATAAAGTCGGTTTACTGTACAACTTAAAAGTTGAAAACCCAGTCGGTGGCAATGGTGTATATTTACCAACGTCACCCGTTTTTGCTGGTGAGCACATCTACAAAGCCAATCCAAAAATCATTGAAGCGTTGGGTGCAGTCGGTCGCTTGTGGGCGCATCAACCGATCAAACATAGCTATCCGCATTGCTGGCGCCATAAAACTCCAATTATTTTCCGTGCGACCCCGCAGTGGTTTATCAGCATGGATGCGCAAGGCTTACGTCAAAATGCTTTAAATGCGATTGAAAATGAAATCAGCTTCGTGCCAGATTGGGGCAAAAACCGTATTCAAGCTATGATCGAAGGTCGTCCAGACTGGTGTATTTCGCGTCAACGTACTTGGGGTGTACCAATCCCATTCTTCGTGCATAAAGACACCAATGAGCTCCATCCGCGCACAGCGGAATTGATCGAAGAAGTTGCTAAACTAATCGAACAAGAAGGAATTGATGCTTGGTATAACCGTGAAGCGAAAGATTTTATTGGGGATGAAGCGGAACAGTATAACTGTGTACGTGACACTTTAGACGTGTGGTTTGACTCAGGCACAACCCACTATGCGGTACTGCGTGAACGCGAAGAACTCACCGATCCAGCCGATTTATACCTTGAAGGCTCAGACCAACATCGTGGTTGGTTCCAGTCTTCATTATTAACCTCTGTCGCTATCAATCAACGTGCGCCGTATAAAGGCTTGCTAACTCATGGCTTCGTGGTGGATGAAAAAGGCCGTAAGATGTCAAAATCTTTAGGCAACATCATCACCCCACAAGACATCATTAAAGACATGGGTGCAGACGGCTTGCGTTTCTGGATTGCATCGGCCGATTACCGTTATGAAATGACTGCAGGTAAAGAAATCTTTAACCGTGCATCAGATGGCTACCGTCGTATTCGTAATACTTTGCGCTTCTTGTTGGCGAACCTCAATGGTTTCAAACCATCGACCGATGCACTGCCTGTAGATCAATTGATCGCACTTGATCAATACATCTTGCAACGTGCAGCAGATGTACAGAAAACCATTCAGCAAGCCTATGAAGATATGAACTTTCATATCGTGACCAATGCGCTGACCAACTTCTGTATCAACGACTTGGGTGGTTTCTATCTAGACATCATCAAAGACCGTCAGTACACCACTAAAGCAGATTCGCAAGCGCGTCGTTCGGCTCAGACTGCGTTGTATCATTTGGTACAAGCCTTTGTGCGTTGGATGTCACCAATCTTAAGCTTTACCGCTCAAGAGGCATGGCCACTGATTCCAGAACAAACTGAGAAATATGTGTTCACTGCGGAATGGTATGAGATTCCTGTGGCTTCAAAAGCAAACCTGTTGTCTGAAGCCGATTGGCAAACCCTCATTGCAGTGAAGTCTGCAGTGAACAAGTTCATCGAAACTGCACGTACCGCGAAAATCGTGGGTTCAAATCTCTCTGCCAAAGTTGAACTGTGGGCAGATGCCGAACTCAAAGATGTACTTGACCGCCTAGATGATGAACTTCGCTTTGTCCTGATCACATCGCAAGTACTTGTGAATACATTCGATGCAACTCAAGGCGAAGCTTCTGATTTGGCAGGTCTGAATGTTAAAGTCTCAGCTGCTGATGGTGAAAAATGTGTACGTTGCTGGCATGTTCTACCAGATGTGAATACACATGTTACACATCCAGGTTTATGTGGACGTTGTATTATCAACCTTCCTACAGGCCAAGGCGAAGAGAGAAAATATGCCTAACCCTCAACAGAAAAAGGGCTTATTCCAATTCTATCCACACAATTTAGTGTGGGTAGGCTTGGCTATTCTAGCCATTGTCTTAGATCAATGGACCAAATGGATTGCCAGTACCCATCTGAATTATGCAGATCCAGTACCAGTTCTGCCCTTTTTAAATTGGACCTTATTGCATAACTATGGCGCAGCCTTTAGTTTCTTGTCCGATGCTGGTGGGTGGCAACGCTATTTTTTTACCTCTCTTGCTGGTATTGTGTCTGTCATTTTCCTGTTCTGGCTGATGCGTATGCCAAAAACCGTGAAAGTGCTGCCCATTGCAATTGCGCTTATTCTAGGTGGTGCTATAGGCAATTTAATCGACCGTATTAGCTTAGGCTATGTGGTTGATTTCATTCATGTGTACTATCAAAACAGCCACTTCCCTGCGTTTAATATTGCTGACAGCTCAATTACGCTTGGAACTATCCTTTTGTTGATCGATACCTTTTTTCTCGAAAAAAATCGTATCCAGCGTGCCGAAGTAAAAAATGACTGATTTTATTAATCCCAATGAAGAAACTCGCGTAAGCGAAGGCTCAAAAGTTGAGTTACATTTTTCTGTTTCCATTGAAAATGGCGTGGAAATTGACAATACGCGTAGCCGTGAAGAACCTGTGAGTCTCGTGATGGGTGATGGCAGCCTACTGCCCGGTTTTGAAAAGGCGCTGTTTGGTTTACGAGCTGGTGACCGCCGTACCGTAAGCCTACCACCAGAAGATGCTTTTGGTCCTTGGAACCCTGAGAATGTACAAAAGTTTGATACGGTTAAATTTGAACAGCGACCAATCGAAGGTCACATGATTGAGTTTGAAGACAAAGCCAAACAAAGTCTTTATGGTGTAGTTAAAACTGTAGGTGATGACATCACCGAAGTAGATTTTAATCATCCATTGGCAGGTAAAGATATTACCTTTGAAGTTGAAATCTTCAAAGTGACCCCTGCCGGACAACAAGGCATCAAAATTATGTAAAGCCACAGATCGACCGTCTGTGTGTCATTCAAAGCTCCTTCGGGGGCTTTTTTAATGCCTCAAACATTTATCCATCAGATACATATTCAATCTATGCAAAGCTTAAATTTCATACTACCGTAACGTGATCACATTTATTTTCCAAGGATTTTGCATGAAAATTCAAGTCATTATTGGCAGTGTCCGCGAAGGGCGTACTGCCATTAAAGTTGCGCGATGGGTGCAAAAAGGCTTTGAACAACTTGGGCTCAATACGGTCCAACTCGAATTGGTCGACTTAAAAGAGTGGGATTTGCCAATTTTTGCAGGTGCAAATCCCCCAATGACGGGCATTTATGATCAACCTAAACAACAAGCATGGGCCGATCACATTGTCCAAGGCGATGCCTTTATTTTTATTAGTCCTGAATATAATCACGGCTATAGTCCAGCCCTCAAAAATGCATTGGACTATTTAGGCAAAGAGTGGCAAGGCAAACCTGCAGCTTATATTAGTTATGGTGGCACCAACGGCTCACGCTCCATCGACCAAATTCGCCAAGTCGGTACTCAACTCGGCCTAGTCGATACCAATGCCGTGATTGAAATTCGGGATATTTTTTCACGCAATAAAACCGAAGATTTTGAACCGAATCCTTTTGATGAGAAAAATCTAAAAGCAGCAATTGATAAACTGATTAAATATGTCAGCGCATAAAGATGAGATTCTTATGTACGCGATTGCTTACAGTAACTTGAGTATTTGTCGGCTTTTCAATAAACAGTATCGACGCTATAGTTAAATCATACAGAGACAGGAAGTCTCAATTAAAAACAAAAATAATAAAATATATAGCAGGATGCTGATCGGTAGGACAGGAGTTATACCGTTTGAAAGAATTTAAAAAGCCCCCGACAGGATGTTGGGGGCTTTTTAATTCCAGTTTGATATTTTAAATATTCACATCAAATCCTAAATTAACATCAGATGCGGCTTGACCACCTCTTATCCCCCAATTCTCTAAGTTAGACTCACGAATTAAAATAGAAATATGGTCTTGTGGAATACCTAACTCTGCTAAA